>JBOFTL010000817.1:0-4381 GCA_051652045.1 Microcoleus sp.
GGAGATTTCCAACAAAAGAAGTAATATCTATAAAGTCTGTTTTGAGAAGCTTAATAGGTGCAAGATTTTGGATTCCAGTTCCGGCTTAAGGATTCGTTGCCCGCATTCCAACATGGATACATAACGTTGCGACACTCCCAGCCAACCAGCCAGTTGTTCTTGACTCCAACCTTTGGCTGCTCTTGCTTCTTTTATCTCGTTGCTTGTTATCGGTTGAGGCTTGGGAGCTTTTTTTAAGCGGGGTCGAGCTGGTTTGAGTTTAGCTTTAGCTGCCAGCAGTTCGGGGATAGGTGGTGGCGGATGAATGGTAATTTTAGCTGCCAATAGCGTATCAAAGTATCCGGTTTTTTTTCGAGACTCGCTACCCGGCCTCAGCCACTCTGGATAGGTTTCTGGGTCAAACTCGATTTGAAAAGCTCGCTTGAGCTTCAACAACACTTCGAGGGTGTGATTCCACCTATTCACCAACGTATAAGTTTTTTTGCGGTCAAACCGGGCTAGATCGATTACCGCTTGAGGCAGGAGCGCTTTTAGAATGTTCTCCACCTTGTAAGTTCCACTGGTGTGGAATCGGCTTTCCATCGTCAGATAAAGTGCTAGACGCAAAGCCAGTTCATCATGGTAGGCATCGATTTTGAGAATCTCTTGAGCTAAATAGCCAAACTGATACAAGGCTTCTTTGGCGTAGTACCCAGCCTTGTTTAAGAAGGCATGAGTCCACAGTCCTGGTTGGACGGTGATGTAGACTTCATCAGGCTGCTCTATTTTGCCCTCCAAATTCTGCTGACCCGTTAACTGAATTTGAACATTCCACATTCGCGAGATATCAATGCTGGCTCTAATTCCACCTTTTTTGTGTTGGCCTTCAACCCATGTAGCTTTGATCGCCAAGCAACCTAGAGCAAATGCAGTGCTCGCTACTTCATTCAATTTTTGAGACGCGGGCAAGTCCGTGCGTTTGTCCCAGCCCATTTCCTTGATTAGATCGCTACCTTCCAGAACGAATAAGCTTTTCCACGGCTCTTCTTGTCTCATTACGTGAGCGGCAAAAATCAGGTGCAACTTGGCAGCAGTCAGCCCAAATTTTTGAATAATTTGTACGGCATCATTTAAAGGCAGCAGCGTGATGTCGTCAGGTTTGGTGATGTAATGCTCGATGATGTTGCTGGGGTTGCCCTTGGCTTGGTGTTGGAAGTAGCCGACACCTGAAGGGTATTCCCGCCACAAGTCTTGTCTCAATTGTGCGTGGAGGCTGGATACCATAGGAGGGGGCGTCGCGACAGGGGTGATAGCTCTATTCTGATACAGGCGGGGTTCTGTAACGGGTTTGTCAGGGGCGTCCGTAACTTCAGCTAGATTGTCTGAGTTGGTGCTGTCGATCGTCATAATTTTGGATAGAAACCCCGTTCTTTTAGGACGGCTTTACTTTGTTCCACGCTTCATCCAGAGTGCCAGCAACCCTCAACTGTAACATAGATCTCAAATGGGTTCTATAAGAGTTGTAATCAAAAGCTGAAGCTCAGATATAGCAAGAGTTTCAAAAAATCATAATCACGGGATGTGGATAAGATTATCCTGGGATGTGGATGTTTTTGTAATCAAGATCAAACCTTTACACTGTCTGGGTTAGAGCTCGATTTTTTAAATTTTTTTTGTGATTACACGGTATTGGGGGGCGATTAGAGACTTACCGATCGAAACTTTGCTGTTATTTCTCAGCATTTTGCTTCAAAACCGCCTCAATTTCCGCCAGTTTTTGGCGCAAAACCTCCTGCAACTCCACAAGTTGGTCAACCTCGGCTTGCTCCAACACTTGAGGTGAGAGCTTTTTCAAATTCCCGGCTGCCAATTTAACCTGCTTAAATTGGCGGGCCCCTCCTGGGAAATCATCCAGATTAGAATTGATAATTTCTTGTACCAATTTACGAGTTTGAGTCACCGACAATTTCTCGGCAATAACTCGATTAGTTGCTTGAACTCGAATCGGCTGCGCTTCTTCCTCTGGCAAGACCAAATTTTTCGCAGAGAGTTTAGAAAGAGCCATTGCATGAACTCCTTTAAGTCCTAATTGCCTGATAGCAGTCTTAAGGTCATCAGCCAAAGACAGCATCGGGAAAATGTTGGCATCTATGGAAGCTGGATTGAGCTGCAAATCCAACAGTGTCCCCAAGACAGCCAGTTCTTGCTCATCCAAACCAAAAGCAGACAAACCCTGTTGCTGCTCATCAGATGCCGCCGTCACCAACTCGGAAACCAAGTTCATCCGCTTTTGCGCGTTCAAGCGCCGCACGACAGTCGAGAGAATGCGGGGGATATTTGCAGCTTCTAAACCCGCATTTTCAGACAACTCCCGCACGATAGCTTCCGCTTTGTCGAGAGGGTTGAGGTCTTCCCGGTGCAGGGAAGTCAGCAGTGCTTTGCGGTGCAAAGCCGCAGGTTCGGGAATGATGACAGCTTGCAAAGTTTCCCAGCCCAGATTTTTAGCGCTGCGCCAGCGCCGCTCTCCGTCGAATATCACCAAATCCCCCCGTTGAATCAAGATAATGGGTTGCAGTTGTCCGTCACTGGCGAGGGAACGGGACATGGACTCGATACTTTCCGGCAAAAATGTCTGTCTGGGTTGCTCTGGATTGGGCTGAATTTGGTTGAGCGAAATGGAGAGGACACCGCTTGCGGACTCTAGTTCTTCTCGCAGGGATGCCAGCGGATTTTCCAATTCGGTCGAACCCGATTTTCGCAGTTCTTCAATCTCTGCTTTGAGTTGCTGAATCTCTGTTTCAGCTTCAGAGAGGTGCATTGACTGCTTGGCAGATGAAAAATAATTTCCTAGGTTGGGAGCTTTACGGGTGGCCATAGCGATTTGAGAATAAAGTGTGGAAATAGCATTCAGGAAAACGAAGAGCTCGTTTTTGTGCGAAAGCAAGTTGGGAAATAAGCAGGCTGGTGGAATAGGTCGCAGCAAGAGAAACGAAAAACTTATTTTTGTGCGAAAGCAAGTTGGGAAATAAGCAGATTGGTTGGATAGGGCGCAGCAAAAGAAACGAAGAACTCGTTTTTGTGCGAAAGCAAGTTGCGAAATCAGCAAATTGATGGAATAGGCCGCAGCAAAAGAAACTAAAAACTCATTTTTATGCGAAAGCAAGTTGCGATCGCGAATTAAACACTATTTCTTTTTTTTTCCTTTTTTGGCAACAGCCGGCTCGACTCCATTTCCCATTAAAGTAGCCAACTGTTTAACAATTTCTTTGAAGTCGCCTAAAGCAGGGTGAAGGGGGCGGTAAAGGTTTAAGGGCAACCCTTGAGCGCTAGCATTGACAAATTCCGCACTGTCCCGAATCGGCTGAAAAACGCGGATATTCATCTGCTCTAACTGGCTTGGCAGAGACTCTAAAAGTTGCCTGTGGACGGCTCGTTTAGAATCGTATTGGTTGGGTACAAACCCTAAAATTTCTGGGTGGGGCTTGAGGCGTAAGTGCTTGCAATGGTGGTAGTACCACTCCAACAGGTGAGCCGCTCCTTGAATTGATTTTGGTTCGAGCTGTACGGGCACTACTATATGAGTGCAAGCAGCTAGTGCCATCAACGGCAATGGACCTAGGGTAGCGGGGCAGTCAAAGATAATTATGTCGCGCTCCAAAGGATAGTCGGTCAAGCAATCGCCCAAAAGATAAGCGCCGCGCTTGTGCAAAACTAACTCGTCTGCTGTTTGAGTCAGTACCATTCCGCCCTGACAAACTGTTATATTATCGGTGTGGGAATCCCAGGTGGGGGCAAGAGGCCAAGAGCCATTGAAGTTTTCTCGCATGACTGCAGCCAGCGTGTGTTCTGGCTCGGGCGGATTTAGACCGCAAAAAAGGGTCAGCGAGCCTTGGGGGTCGAGATCCATAATGGTTACTTGAAAACCCCTCAATCCCAGTTCGTAGGCGAGATGAACTGAGAGTGTGGTTTTGCCAGTGCCGCCAGCATTGCTAATAACCGCCAGTCGAATTTGCATGATTTTGACTGAAGTAGTAGATGATTTTAGAATCATCATAGATCGAGATTCGGCATCACATATTGATATATGAGTAAGAAACTCGAACTATTTACCGAAATGCGTCGGCCAACGTCACATATTGATATATGAGACAAGGGTTCGGACTATTTACCGAAATACGTTAGCTAACGTCACATATTGATATATGAGTAAGAAACTCGAACTATTTACCGAAATACGTTAGCCAACGTCACATATTGATATATGAGACAAGAGTTTGGACTATTTACCGAAATACGTTAGCCAACGTCACATATTGATATATGAGACAAGAGGTTGGGTCGTGCGTACCAATGCGTTAGCAAACGTCAGTGACTCCAAGCAGGATAATCATTGAACGCTCCC
>JBOFTL010000818.1:0-8147 GCA_051652045.1 Microcoleus sp.
CTCCCTCTCTCCCTCTCTCCCGATCTCCCCATCTCCCCATCTCCCTACTTCCCCACTCTCAATTCCAGCTTTTGATTCCGTTGATATTCCATGAAATCCAAGAGCCAGTCTTTTAAATATCTAGTCGCCCGCATCCACACCTGAACCAACCCCAGCACCAGCACCAGCACCAGCACCGACACCTGAACCGACATCAAATGTGACACCAGGACCGACAATTGCTGAAACGGTAGCATCAATCTTAAATTTGGTACCCGTACAGACAACTACTGAAACGCCATCACCTGTATCGACGAATCTACCTCCAACACAAACAATCGTTCAAAATCCAGGAGGCTCTAATCTGCCTCCAACACAAACCATCGTTCAAAATCCAGGAGGATCTAATCTACCTCCAACACAAACAATTGTCCAAAATCCAGGAGGATCTAATCTGCCTCCAACACAAACCATCGTTCAAAATCCAGGAGGATCTAATCTGCCTCCAACACAAACCATCGTTCAAAATCCAACAGGAGTGAATCTGCCTCCAACACAAACAGTTGTTCAAAATCCAGGAGGATCTAATCTGCCTCCAACACAAACAATTGTCCAAAATCCAACAGGAGTGAATCTGCCTCCAACACAAACAGTTGTTCAAAATCCAACAGGAGTGAATCTGCCTCCAACACAAACAATTGTCCAAAATCCAGGAGGCTCTAATTTACCTCCAACACAAACCATCGTTCAAAATCCAGGAGACTCTAATCTACCTCCAACACAAACTATCGTTCAAAATCCAGCAATTGTACCAACAACAGTAGGGGGACCGACAGTTTCGATCGGCGAAATATCTGCTGTGCCTATTACCGGACAGATCGACTTAGCGCCGATACCGACACCACAACTCGCAACTTCGATCGCACCTCGCCAATCATCCAACATCAATCCTTTGTTTGCGCTCAGTTTGCAACAGCAAAACGAGATATCTAATTCCTTGCAACAGCGCAATTCAAGTCGATCGCCCTCGGATAATATTGATGTTTCCACATTGCCACCCAACCTCGGCACAGTTATTTTCCGTACAGAAGAGAGATTTACCAGCGATTTTGCCAACTACCTAAACTTGCCACCAACAAATTCAATCGCCACCCTAGAAAGCAGCCAAACTATCCTCCGCAAAGTCGAACAAACCACACGTGTCAAACCAGCCCTAGTCTATATCAGCTTTGTACCTAAAGGCGATCGAGTCGATCGATCCGACAGCAGTTCCTCGATGTTGCGGGTGGAACAGTCAATTTTAGCTGGCGAGGAATTGGAAGTGATGCTAGTCACCCCTGAAGGCGAACCGATTCGGGTGCGCGTACCGCAAACCAATCGAGCTCAAGTAATGGCGGCTGTTCAGAAATTTCGCGACGAACTGACCAATCCGGTAAAGCGCAACACTAAGAGTTATCTGCCTTTAGCCCAGCAATTTTACAAGTGGATGGTAAAACCGATCGACGCACAATTGCAAGCGCGAGGCATTCAAAATATATCTTTTATCTTAGATTCAGGACTGCGATCGATACCGATGGCCGCACTGCACGATGGCAAAGGCTTTTTGGTAGAACGTTACAGTATCGGATCGATGCCGAGTCTGAGTTTGACAGATACCTCGATCGTCAATCTCAAAAATACCCAAGTTTTGGCAATGGGGGCATCGGAATTTAAAGATCTGAGTCCGCTACCGGCGGTGGAAGTAGAAGTACCGACTATCGCCCCGCAAGAGTGGCCCGGAAAATCTTTCTTGAACGAACAATTCACCCTGGCAAATTTGAAATCGCAACGCCAGCAACAGCCGTTTGGGATGATTCACTTGGCAACTCACGCTGAATTTCGATCGGGAAATCCCAGCCAATCGTATATTCAGTTGTGGGATACGAAATTGCGTTTGGATCAGTTGCGGGAAATGAAATGGCACAGCCCGCAAGTGGAAATGTTAGTTTTAAGCGCTTGCAGGACTGCTGTGGGCGATCGAGATGCGGAGTTAGGTTTTGGCGGACTCGCGGTGCAAGCAGGGGTAAAATCGGCTTTGGCGACTCTTTGGTATATCAGCGACGAAGGCAGTTTGGGATTGATGGCGGAGTTTTACGCGCAGTTGAGAAGCGGTCCGATTAAGACTGAAGCGCTGCGGCAAGCGCAATTAGCGATGCTGCGCCGAGAAGTTCGGATTGAAGGGGGAATGCTGCACACTTCTTCTAGAAGTTTGCCACTACCGCCGGAATTGGCAAATCAGGGAACTCAGAATTTTTCCCATCCTTATTATTGGTCCGGTTTTAGAATGATTGGTAATCCTTGGTAGTTGATAGTTGTAGTGCGAGCGTCGGGAGCTCGCTCGCGATTGAGAGTTGATAGTCGATCGTTGAGAATTGACTGTTTTTAATAACCAAAACGGTTCTTAGTAAGGACTTCAGTCCGATCGATTTTGAGGACTGAAGTCCTTACTACGAAATCGATTGTGCGATCGCTGCTAAAATTCGCCGGCGATCGCGGAAACGCAGCGTTCGCAAATTAGCGGGTGTTCGATCGACTCTCCAACATGAGTCGAATAATTCCAACACCGATCGCACTTTTGCCCGCCTGCTTTCACAGCACCAACTGCTAATTCTGGTGACTGGAAACTGTAGGGCAATTCTTGCAGCATTTCCTGGGATGCTATCAGTTCTACTTCAGAAGTAATGAACAAATAGCGCAATTCGTCAACACCATTTCCGGCTGTTTCGTAACGAGAAACCGGAGATTCGCGCAGGATAATTTCGGGTTCCGCAGCAGGTGCGATCGCGGGCGGTTTCGGAACTTCTGCTGTTTGAACGATCGCTGTTTCTACTGGAATTGCCACTACGATAGCCTGCACTGGGGCCGGGACGATCGCCGTTGGTTGTCCTAACACTTCTACTTTCCAATCGTCAATTTTCTCTGCAAGTTCTTGACGGTTTTCTGCAAATAGTAAATAGCGGAAAGCAAACCACATGGTAAATAAAATTCCGGTGACTTCAAAGATTCCTGCCAGTAGCGGAATGCGATTCATCGTATCCAAAACCGACAGGGTTACTTTGCCCGTTACTACTACGGAGAATAGCAGACCCAGAGTTACTAACACTTTTTGGTTTTCTGTGAAAAAGTGGCCTGCATAATCTGGTAAATTGCCGATAAATGCGACTGATTTATCCAATATTTCCTGCAATCTTTCTCGGGTTTCAACTGCCGGATCTTCTGCTGTTTCATCCCACAAATTGCTGCTGTCTGCAACTTCTTCCGGTGCGGTTTCAACTTGGTTTTCGGTTGTGACTTCTTCAGTTTTTGCCTGTTCCTGGATTGCTGATTCAGCTTCCACATTTTGCGATCGCACGTATTCTACCAAGGCTTCGCTGCTCGGATTTAAAGCTGACAGCATTTCTCTTTTTTCCGCATCAGGTACGTACAATAAAACCTTAGCTTCTAAAGAAGAACCGATCGCCTTTTCCATTCGGGCTTTTTCCAAAACCTTGTTAACTTCGCCGCGTACTTGTCGCAAATACTGCCAGCGATTTGCTAATTCAGGATCTAGCCATTTAGCATCAACTTCCACCCAACCGGCTTCAAACACCGATTTGTAGGGAGTCGGATAGGGAATGTACTGCCAAATATCCTCGGCCATGTGACACAAAACAGGCGCGATCGCCCTTGCTAAATTCTCGACTGCGATCGCGATTACCGTTTGACAACTCCGCCGTCGGGGTGCATCTGCTGCGCTGATGTACAGCCGATCTTTGGCAATATCTAAGTAAAAATTAGACAAATCCACGGTGCAGAAATTCTGCACTGTTTGGAAAAAGCGAGAAAATTGGAAGTTGTCAAAAGCTTCTTTAACTTCGGCAAATACTTCGCACATCCTGTGCAGCAAATAGCGATCGAGTTCCGGCAAATCTTCGTAAGCAATTGCATCTTTTGCCGGGTCGAAGTCGTGCAAATTACCCAGCAAAAACTTAGCTGTATTGCGAATTTTGCGGTAAACATCCGCTTGCTGTTTGAGAATGTTTTTACCTAAAGGAACGTCGGCGGAGTAATCTACTGAAGACACCCACAACCGCAACACATCAGCACCGTATTCGTTAATTACCTTTTCCGGTTCGACGATATTGCCGAGAGATTTGCTCATTTTGCGCCCTTTTTCATCGAGTACGAAACCGTGAGTCAACACTGTTTTGTAAGGTGCGATGCCGTTAGTTGCTACGCTGGTGAGCAAGCTGGATTGAAACCAGCCGCGATGTTGGTCGGAACCTTCTAAATAGATATCTGCAGGATAAGCTAATTCCGATCGACCTTCGGCTACAGCAGCCCAGGAAGAACCGGAGTCGAACCACACATCCATCGTGTCGGTTCCTTTGCGGTAAGTGCGACCGTTATTGCGGTAAGATTCCGGCAGTAATTCTGCAATTGACATTTCCCACCAAGCATCGGAACCTTTTTCAGCAAAAATAGCTTGAACGTGCGCGATCGTTTCGGCATTTAACAGCGGTTCGTTGGTTTCTTCGTCGTAAAATACCGGAATCGGCACCCCCCAAGTCCGCTGTCGGGAAATGCACCAATCCGATCGATCGCCTACCATTGCCGTGATTCTATTTTCGCCTTGGGCTGGTATCCAATTCACGCCGGAAATTGCTTTTAAAGCTGCATCGCGGAATCCTTCCACCGATGCGAACCACTGTTCCGTCGCTCGAAAAATAGTCGGTTTTTTGGTACGCCAATCGTAGGGATAAGAGTGAGCGTAAACTTCCTCTTTTATCAAACAATTTGCCGCTGCGAGGGCGTCAATCACTGCTGCATTGCCTTCTCCGAGAACATTTAAACCTGCAAACTGTCCGGCTTCTGCGGTAAAATTTCCGTTCTCATCTACGGGAGTTAAAATTGGCAAACTGTAGCGTTTGCCGACGATAAAGTCTTCTTGTCCGTGGCCCGGTGCGGTGTGCACCAATCCCGTCCCGGAATCCGAGGTAATGTAATCGCCGCCGGCCACAATTTGACTGTCGCGATCGAACAGTGGATGTTTGTAATGACATCCTTCTAATTCTTTACCTTTAACCGTAGCCAAAATTTTCAACGAAGTGTTAAAAGTTGCGGACAGGCGATCGACCGCATCGACAGCTACGATGATAAATTGCTGTGCGATTTGTGAATTTCCCGGCGGTTCCACTACTGCATAAGTCAGTTCGGGATTGACCGCGATCGCCAAATTTGCCGGAATCGTCCAGGGGGTAGTCGTCCAAATCGCCGCCCAGAGGCTCGGCATATATCGCTTGAACTTCGATTGCAAGGATTTTGACAATTTTCTGATGTGGAATCCGACGTAGATGCTGCGCGACGTATGGCCTTCTGGGTATTCCAATTCAGCTTCGGCGAGGGCGGTTTTCGAGCTCGGACTCCAGTGCACGGGTTTGAAACCGCGATAGATATAACCTTTGAGCACCATTTGACCGAAAACGCCGATTTGCGCTGCTTCGTATTCGGGTTTCAGGGTGAGATAGGGATGTTCCCAGTCACCCCAGACGCCGTAGCGCATAAAGGATGCGCGCTGCTGTTCCATTGTTTTTTCGGCGAAGGCGGCGGCTTGGCGGCGGAGGTCGATCGGGCTAAGATTGAGCCGATCGTCCGATTTCATATTTTGCAAGACTTTAAGTTCGATCGGCAATCCGTGACAGTCCCAACCGGGAACGTAGCGGACTTTTTTACCGCACAGCATTTGATAGCGGTTGATAAAGTCTTTGAGGATTTTGTTGAGGGCGTGGCCGATGTGGAGCACTCCGTTAGCGTAGGGCGGGCCGTCATGGAGGACGAACAAATCGCCTGGGTTATTGTGGGACAGGCGATCGTAGATGTGGTTTTCTGCCCAAAATTGTTGCAATTCTGGTTCGCGTTTGACGGCGTTGGCGCGCATTTCAAACTGGGTTTTAGGCAGATTTACGGTGTCCTTGTAGGATTTTGCTTCCATTTTTGAGAATAGTTTTTTGTTGTGAGTTGTTAACAGTTTGTTGAAAGTTGATATCTAGTTAAATAATCATAATTACTTCGTAGTGAGGAATTTAGTCCTCTATCGTCCGTGAAGGGCTGACAGCCAGATATTTTAGTATAAGCGATCGACTGCACGTTCGATCGCAGCAAAAAACCCCCTGAAAAAGGGACCCTTTCAGGTTCGCCGCTTTTTCAGGGAGGCTAGGGCGTGTTTTCAAACTCCTCCGCCAGAGGTCGATCCGCCTCGCATCCCCCTTACGAAGTAGTGCTGCTTCATTCTTCCTAGGGACAGTTAAATCGTCGGCGGGGGTAGGCACACGCCCGCACTACCCCTATCTCATCCGCGTTTTTTGGAAAATGAAACTGCCCTGAGTAAGGGGTGGGACAAGAATACTGTTGCATTTTTTTTTAAATTGGTATTATTTCTGCCGCTTGTGCCGCAACTTCCGCGCCGCAGCCAGCATCCCGCCTCCCAGCATTAGACCCGCAACAGTCATCGGTTCGGGAACCGTTTCTACCGGTACAGTTCCCAAAGAACCGCCTTGAATAAATACAGCAGAATCTAACTTGCCGTCACCCACATCTTTAATGCGGATGCTGAGAACATTAGTCTGATTTTTATTCAGCAAACCCTCAAAACCTAAAACTTTAGTAAAACCGTCCATCTTGATGATGTTAGCAGCAAGGCCAGTCACTATTGGGTTATCAACATAATCGGTATGATCTTGTGCGTGGTTATCTACATTCGGTACGAGATTGTTAATCGTAACTGTTTTCCCATCGCTCAATTTTGCCAAATTAACACCATTTAGCAGCAGTTCAAAATCATCGTTGTATTCAGAACCGCCAAACTCGCGAAACTCTTCGGAAGCAAATACATATCTAAAAAACAACTTTTCTGCCGTATTGTCTGCAAAAAAGCTGAGGTTTAACTCTGTCAAATCCCCTGCTTCGCCTTCACTCCCAAAATCAGTGCTTAAATCGGTACCGTTGATTTTGTCGTTATCTTTATTATTTTTACCCGGTATGTTAGTTGCCCTACCAGTGCTGAGTACAACACCCGACTGCAAACCGAAAGGATCATCTCTAAAAACACCGAAAGCGGCACTGTTTCCCCTAACTGAAACCGAGAAATTGCTCAATCCCGCTGTTTTCGTTCCCAACAGTTGGTTTCTCAAAGTCTCGGTGCTGTTCGTTGCAGTTACAGAAAAGGCCATTACCGGTGCTGCCAGCCAGCTTGTAGCAGCAGTTAATACAGCAGTTAATGCCGCTAGTTTGTGAAAAGTTATCATAAGATTTTTTAGCTAAAATTGCAGATTTTACTCGATGGCTAATTATATTGTCACATTCTGCAATCTCTTCGTCTAGGGTCTTTACAATCACTTTACAGGTAAGTAGATTTACTGTTGCAATTCATTCTTTATTCCGTAATTTACTGATTCTTGGCAAGCGCGATCGAATTATAAATCCCGAATCTCAATAAATAGAAAATCAAAAATCCTCTGACTGATGGCATCAGGGTTTGAAGCCGAGCATCAGTAGCGTTATCTTGAATAAATAAATTCAGAAACAGCGTTGATTGTGTTTGACCGAATCGCCGATCGAAAACCTCTAGCAGTCCCTTCTCCCCGAGGATCGGTCCCTCCTTAGCTTTGACCTCGTTGGATGGTCTGGCTTGGGATATTTGGATTTGCGATCGCCTGAATTTAGCATAGTTGCGACCTGTCAGGGCTTCGATCGGCACTCTGACAGAATTTGGGTCGCCGAGATACTCGGCTCGATCGGTATAAGCAATCCTCATACTTGCTGCGAGTAAGTGCACGGTGTCTGCACTTTGCCTGTCCAGCTTCTCGATCTCCGTATCTTGAAGAATATTTAAGATTTGTAACAAATGCACTTTCCCTGACGAGGAGGGGACATCGCGCAAATTTCGTAAGCCCCGAAGCTACCGCAAATGGGATTTCGCCAAATTGGTGTGTAATTTTTCAGATCGTCAAGAGTAATTATACCTCGATTTTTCGCCAGATCGCTGGCGATCGCCCGCACAAGATTTTCGGTATAAAAACTTGCAGGATTGCTAGCTATCATCTGTAATGTCAGTCCAGACTTGCCCGAAGGCGCACCATACCCTGCTGGCT
>JBOFTL010000819.1:0-6851 GCA_051652045.1 Microcoleus sp.
TCCTGAAAAGCTTGCACTCCCAAACTAAATCGATTGACTCCGGCCTGTAGGTACCCGCGCAACTGTTCTAAACTAAAAGTACCCGGATCGATTTCTAAAGAAATTTCCGCATCAGTAGCAATGCCAAATTGGCGATCGATAACATCTAAAATTCGACTCAACTGACTGACTGATAGCAGCGAAGGCGTACCGCCACCAAAAAATACCGTCTTCAGAGATCCACCTAAATTGGGAGTTGCTTCAATTTCTTCGCAGAGTGCGGCAACATACTGTTGAATTGTTCCCGAGTTGTCGCCATTTTTGCGATCGCCCACTACAAATACCGGAAAATCGCAGTAGTAGCAGCGGCGGCGGCAAAAAGGTATGTGAAGGTAAGCCGAACTCGGAATGCCGGAATTTGACACTGGCATACTTTTATGAAATTCAAATGTTAAATCATTCTTACTAACGCTCATTAGATCCCGCCTAAAAATTGCAACCGCAAACCTTTACTTTTAATTAAATCATCATTAATTATTATGAATTTTTTTAGGGATTTTGAGCAACATGGCGATCGCGATCGCGAGACAATTTCAGCATCAAGCCCAAAGGTTTTGAGGAGCAGCAATTGCTGAATTGACTGTCCCAAAGACTTTGCGCGCCAAACGGGCAACTCTTTCGGGATCGCGGGAACCCCCAGCAACCCTCACGCCCTCACCCCACCAAATACAACCACAAAACAGAAATTGAGGAAAATCCCTAAGTATTGAGAGAGATATCCGATCTTAAATTAAAAAAAAGTACCAACACGGGAAAGATATAATGTAATCAAATTCATCCGTCCAAAACTATGCTAGATGCAATCATAATTATTTCATTCATCATCGCAGGCGCAGGCATCGGCTACTACGGCGTCGAACTGCTACCTAGCAACCTGCTGGAACAAGTCACAAATATAGAAGGTTTGAGCTCGGTACTCGGGGCTTTTGGCGCGCTAATCGGCTTCGTCATGGGATTAGTCGCCCAAACCACCTACCGGCGGGTGGAAAAACAAGTGCGCGATATGCCTGTCGAAATGCTGCTGACGCGGGCGATAGGTTTGATTATCGGACTCTTGGTAGCCAACTTGATGCTGGCCCCGCTGTTTTTGCTGCCAATTCCCAAGGAATTCGGCTTCATCAAACCTCTAGTGGCAGTTTTGGGCAGCGTGATATTCGGCTTTACAGGCGTCAGCTTGACAGAAACTCACGGGCGCGCCTTTTTGCGACTGATCAATCCCAACAGCTTGGACACGGTACTGGTAGCTGAAGGTACTTTCAAACCAGCTTCTGCCAAAGTTGTCGATACAAGCTGCATTATTGACGGTCGGATTGAAAACCTGCTAGAAACTGGTTTCCTAGAAGGTCAAATTTTAGTACCGCAATTCGTGCTCCAAGAATTGCAACTCATAGCTGACTCTGCCAACGATCAAAAACGAGTGCGGGGACGGCGGGGGTTAGATATTCTCAACCGCATCAAAGAAGATTATCCAGAAAGGGTGCAAATTCACTCTGCCGATTACGAAGATATCACTACTGTGGATGCTAAATTAATCCGTTTTGCGTTGGATATCGACGGCATTTTGCTAACCAACGATTACAATTTATCGAAAGTAGCTGCGGTGCAAAAACTGCCTGTTTTAAATATTAACGATTTGACTCATGCGGTGCGTCCGACTTATTTACCTGGAGATACGATCGAACTTAAAATCCGCAAGGAAGGTAAGGAACCGTCTCAGGGAATTGGCTATTTAGATGACGGTACGATGGTGGTGGTAGAAGCAGGCAGCAGTTACGTCGGCGGCGAAGCCCGAGTTGTGGTAACTAGCGCGTTGCAAACTACCGCAGGCAGAATGATTTTTGCCCGCCCTCAAGAGTCGGTGATTGCCTGAAATTTTATTGCATTGACTGGAGTAATTAAAATTGAGGTGAGGGGAAAGGCGATCGCAGATCGCCTTTCTTTTTTGCGATCGAGAGCGATCGGGCTAATCACAAGGGGGATTTAGGGGGCTCTGGATCGGTAGGAGTAGTTTGAAAACACGCCCTAGGCTCTAGCTTGCTTGTGCTGCCGTCATCCGATCGAACGCAAAATTTACAGATAAAGTGTAAACTGATTGAATGATAACGATTATCATTAGGTAATGAATCAACCTGCAATCACCGCCGTAGCGGGCCCGCCGGGAAGTGGCAAAACAACCTGGATTCGGCAGCAACTAGCAACCGAAACAGCGCCCGTACTATATTTCAGTCCCGGAACGGGAAATGTCCCGATCGATCGAACCTGCATCGCCGCCGGATTTCCCCAAATTGCAAGCCTGACAGACGGCGAAGCATCCCTACTTGCAAAACACTTGGAAAACGGCGTTTCAGCCTACATCGAACTGGGATTTTACCTGCAACTAACCTCACTAGAAAACCTGCTAGAAAGCTTCCCCAGCCGCCGATTTGCTGTCGTACCTCCGGACATGAAAAACACAGAATGGCATCAATGGGGAGATGTAATTGTAGAGGGAATAGCCGTCAGTGGTGAACCAGAAAAACTCTCTGTTTGGCGCAGCCCCACCAGCGGACAAGTCCTCGATCCGGCGAGTCTCGATATGTTTTGGTATCAAGAAATGACTCAGGGAGCCTACGGAAAAGTTCACCGGGCAAAAGCTATTTTTGAGATCGCTGACGGGCGATCGTTCTATTTCGATTTTGCCGCCGCCTTTCAAGAAACCGCCCATGAAGAAATGCCGCTTCCCCGCTGGCTTGAAGGTCGTCCCCAAAGATTTAGCGGCATAGAAATCATCGGCGAAAATCTCGATGAAACAGCACTCGGACAAACTATTGAAGATTGCTGCTTGTCCGAAACCATCCTGTTAAATTACCAGCAACAAGTTAAAGAATCACTGCGATCGGGGGCAGAAGAAACCGCATGAAAATAGCAGTTATGTCTTGCATTCACGGCAACTACGAAGCCTTAAATGCAGTTTTGTCAGACATTGACGAACAACAAGCAGATAAAATCTTTTGTCTCGGAGATTTAGTCGGTTACGGGCCGCATCCCCATGCAGTAGTAGAAATGATTCGATCGCTCGACATTCCTACTTGCGTCGGCTGTTGGGATGAAGATATAGTCGAAGGTTTGAACTCCTGCGAATGCAGCTATCCTTCAATTTTAGCAGAAAAAAGAGGCAAGTTAGCTCACGAATGGACTGACGCCCAAATCCCTTTAGAAACGCGGGAATATTTAGCCGAATTGCCGCACAGTTTGCGGGAAGATAATATGTGTTTCGTTCACGGCAGCCCCCACAGCAATCACGAATATTTACTGCCGACAATGGATGCTTTTGCTGCTTTAGAAAGGGTGCTATCATCAGGAGCTGACCTGTTGTTTTGCGGTCACACTCACGTTCCTTACGTTCGTAATTTAGATGCGGGACAAATGCAGGTCAAGGTAACAGGGCCGAGCGTTGCAGAAGAGAAATCTTTAAGTTTTACTGCTCCTTTGAAGCGGATTGTCAATGTCGGTTCTGTGGGCGAACCGCGCCACGGAAGGCCGAATGCTACTTATGCGATTTACGATGCTGACACGGAACGGGTAATTTTGCGCGAAGTAGAATACGACTATCAAGCTACTTGCGCTGCAATTATTGAAAAAGGTTTGCCGCCGATTTTTGCATGGCGTTTGGCTAGAGGTTTAGAATACGCTGAAAAAGCTGACGATCCGACTCATGTTTGTGAAAGATAGTTGGTAATGGGGCATTGGGCATTGGGCATTGGGCATGGGTAATTGGTAATTGCTAATTGCTAATTGTAATGGGTAATTGCTAAGTGCTAATTCTCCCAATCTCCCACTCTCCCTTTTCCCTCTTCCTTCTTCCTTCTTCCTTCTTCCCTCTTCCTTCTTCCCTCTTCCTTCTTCCTTCTTCCTTCTTCCTTTAAACAACAAATGAGAAACTGGGCAATATTTAGCGGAATTGAAGGCAATCTGGCGGCTTATGAAGCTGCGATCGCCGATATGAAACGTTTGAGAATTCGCGTCGAACAACTATTTATTTTAGGCGATTTAGTCGGCCCGCATCCCGACTGCGAAAAATTAATTCAGCGAGTTCGATCGCCCAAACGCGGAGAACTCGAACCGCAAGTTTGTATCGGCTGGTGGGAAGAACATTGTTTTACCCTGCACGGCGTTGGTGCTAGTTTGAGTATTGAAGAAGTGCGGCAAAAATACGGTGCAGATACGATTAAATTGCTCTGGGATTCTGTCAGTCGCAAAACTGTAGAATGGTTGCGCTCTTTAAATTTTGGTTTCCACGAATTGGATTGTTTGTTGATTCACGGAAGTACGGTTGGTGCGGGTGACGAACTTACTCCAGAAACTCCGCCGCCCGTGATGCTCGATCGCGCCCTCCGCGCTGACGCGAATAATTTGTTCTGCGGGCGATCGGGCTTGGCTTTCGAGTATCAGTTAGAGAAAAATATTATCAATAATTCTCTGCAAACACTTGACTCTCAAGAGCCTTCCTCAAGCGCCTCCGCAACACCCCGCCGCGTCATTGGAGTCGGGAATATCGGTCGATCGCCCGGACGTGCTACCTATACCCTCTACGACCCCGATACCGATACCGTCAAGTTTCGCAGATTCTCTTACTCCGCCCGCAAAGGATTTCAAGCTTGAGATCGCTTTCGATCGTACAACTGCCACTCAATTTGTCGTGAGGGCTTCAGTCCGCTCCGATCTTGCAGACTCAAGTCTTCACTGCGAACCACATTCTAGGTTAGTTGACATAAATTATCAATTACCTTAAACTGCGTATTGTACTTAAGTAGCGGTAGCGATCGACCGCAATGCTATGACTTTTGCCACCTACACTCCAGCCTTGTACCCAAATGTCAAACAGAAGACTTTCACCCACCGACAGTTAGTTCCCGTGCCACCGAAGGGATTGTTGCGGATCGAACGGGGAATTGTCCGAACATTTACTTGGAACGAACAGGGAACAGCATTGACGCTGGGATATTGGGGAATTGGAGATGCGATCGGTTTGTCGCTGTCAGGAGTTCAACCTTATCGAATCGAGTGCAAAACTCCTGTGGAAATTAGCTACATTCCCGAACATTTATCTCCTCAATGTTTAGGCGAAATTTTTCAACACATCCAGCAAACTCAGGAATTTTTCTGCATCGTGCGACAGGATTGCTTGCACGATCGACTGATGAAATTGTTAGTTTGGTTGGGACAAAAATTTGGTCGGGATATCGAACAAGGAAGGTTAATCGATTTGAGATTAACTCACCAAGAAATTTCCGAGGCGATCGGGATTACTAGAATTACGGTGACGCGGCTGATGTGTCGTTTGGAAAAAGGAGGATTTATCGATCGATCGCGCCCTCAATACATAGTTTTAAATTCCCGTTTGTAATATTGGATTAATCTGGAAAAGGATAACACTGAAGTTTTCAAATGACTAATCTCACTGTACAAACACTGTAATCGATAGCGAAACATTCACCACCGATCATTTTGACAAATAGCTTAGCTCGATCGCACAGGTGCGAGGAGTTGTTTTTTCAACTCCGTGGCACTACCACTGCGCGCGAATAGAGCAAAACGACGGATAATAATGATAATCATTATTGTCACGTCCCATTTTTTATGTCATCCCCAAATATCGTCGAGTCCGCCGTTTCCACAGAGAACGATCGAAATCCCTCCCTCACAACCATCCGTCCCCGCCGCCTGCGACGCACGTCGGGATTGCGCCGCATGGTACGAGAAAATCACCTGACAGTTGACGACCTCATCTATCCGATGTTTGTCATGGAAGGGGAAAATCAAAAAGTTGAGATTGCTTCCATGCCTGGTTGCTACCGCTATTCCCTCGATTTATTGTTGCGAGAAATAACCGAATGTTGGAATTTAGGGATATGCGCGATCGCCCTTTTCCCAGTAATCTCAGAAAGTAAAAAAGACGACACCGGAACCGAAAGTTACAACCCAGAAGGATTAGTTCAAAAAACAGTCGCAGCCATCAAACAAAACATTCCCGAAATAGTTGTAATTACCGACGTAGCCCTCGATCCGTTCACCAGTCACGGACACGATGGTTTGATTGACGAAAGCGGTAAAATTCTCAACGATCCAACCGTCGAAGTTTTAGTCAAAATGGCAGTTTCTCAAGCTGCTGCTGGTGCAGATATGGTAGCACCTTCCGACATGATGGACGGCAGAATCGGCGCAATTCGTAAAGCCTTAGATGCGGCGGGATATATCGATACGGGAATCCTAGCTTATTCGGCAAAATATGCCTCTGCGTATTACGGCCCCTTCCGCGATGCCCTCGATTCTGCTCCGAAATTTGGTGACAAAAAGACTTATCAAATGGATGCTGCTAATGCTCGGGAAGCGCTGAAGGAAGTTGCTTTAGATATTGCCGAAGGTGCGGATATTGTGATGGTAAAACCGGCTTTGGCTTATCTCGATATTATCTGCCAAGTGCGCGAAGCAACTAATTTACCTGTTGCTGCTTACAATGTCAGCGGCGAATACGCGATGGTAAAAGCGGCGGGACAATTGGGTTGGATTGATGAAAAGCGGGTTATTTTGGAAAGTTTGACGAGTATCAAGCGGGCTGGTGCCGATTTGATTTTGACTTATTTTGCGAAGGAAGTTGCTTTGATGTTGCAATATAGCAATCGCCAAGGCACTTAGGACATTCAGGAACTCAGGAATCATCTAAAACCTCCAGGAGACCCCCACTATATCGGTACTCCGATTAGTGGTGGGAGGAATGGAGTGGGAATTACGAAACGTTCCTTGAATGCCTTTGAGCGAAGGCGAAAACAATG
>JBOFTL010000820.1:0-5726 GCA_051652045.1 Microcoleus sp.
AGTCGTGACGCAAATTACTCTGCTGCACGCTTTAGATCCGGTAGAAACGCACACTAATGCTGAACTATTAGAACAAACAGCGATCTAAAAAATCCAGGAGTAGATAAAAGTGAAAGAACAATTGCAAAAAGAAGCGATCCTCAGAAGGGAAATAGAGGAAAAATTGCGGGAGTTAAACGAAAACTTAGAAGAACAGATCAAGGAGAGAACTTTAGAATTAATTCGCGCCAACAGCCAGTTAAAGCAAGAAATAAAAGAGCGAGAAATTGCCGAATCAGAGGTTCGCCGACTCAATGCCGAACTCGAACAGCGAGTCGCAGAACGCACGGCCCAACTAGCAGCCAGCAACGCAGAATTGCAGCAAGAAATTACCGAACGCCGATTGCTTGAAGAAAAATTGCACTTTTCTGAAAGTAAAGTGCGCGCGGTTTTTGAAGCGATGACCGACATCGTACTCGCGATCGATCGTCGCGGCAATATCGAAGTTTTACCCACAAATATGGCTGCTGTTTGCGAACCAGAACGCGAGCTAGTTAACCTGACGATCGCGCGTTTTTTTGATGACGAAAACCAAGATAATTGGTGGGAAGTAATTCAGCAAGTTTTAGATACTCAGGAAACGTTCAATTTCGATTACAGCTTAACACTTGGCGAACACACAGTCTGGTTTTCCGCGTGCATTTCTGTGTTCTCAAAAGATGCCGTGATTTGGGTAGCCCGCAATATTAGCCTCCGCAAACTAGCCGAGTCAGATCTATGCAAAAAAAATGAAGAATTAGCTAACACCTTGCAAGAACTAAAACGCACCCAAAAAGAACTCGTGCAATCAGAAAAAATGGCAGCCCTCGGACAATTAATTGCTGGAGTCGCCCATGAAATCAATTCTCCTCTAGGGGCAATTCGATCGTCCGTGCATAACATTGCCGAATTCTGGGCCGAAAACTTGCAGCAGTTGCCAGTATTTTTCCGGCAGTTATCTCCAGAAAGACAGCAAGATTTCTTTGCTCTCCTGTACAAATCTAGCCAAGACAATGATACCTTATCCAGTAAGGAAAGACGCCAGTTAAAAAAAGCAGTACAGCGCCAATTAGAAGCTGAAGAAATTGAGAATGCGGACAGCCTAGCTTGTACTTTATTAGATATCGGTATCAGTAATGAAATCGCAACTTTTTTACCTTTGCTGAAAGACCGCGATAGTTCAAATATTTTCAAAATGGCTTACCTATTTGCTAGCGTACAAAAAAGCACTAAAAATATTATTACTGCTACCGATCGCGCTGCCAAAATCGTTTTTGCGTTAAAAATTTCCGGTCGTCGCCCTAACGAACAGTCCGATGCCAAGGTACTCGCTAATATCATCGAGGGCATTGAAACTGTTTTAACACTTTACCACTACCAAATCAAACACGGCGTTGAAGTAGTCAGAAAATATGGTAACAATTTGCCCTCTGTGTTATGCTATCCTGATGAACTAAATCAAGTTTGGACAAACTTAATTCACAATGCTTTACAAGCAATGAACGGCAAGGGGGTATTAACGATAGATGTCAAACAGCAAGAAAGTAGCATCTGTGTCAGTATTACCGACAGCGGTGCAGGTATAGAACCAGAAATTATGCCGAGAATCTTCGAGCCATTTTTCACCACTAAGCCCCCAGGCGAAGGCAGCGGATTGGGATTAGACATCGTGCAGAAGATTATTGCAAAGCATCAGGGTCAACTGCAGGTAGAGAGCGTGCCGGGAAACACCGTATTTACTGTGTTACTGCCTTTACAAACAGCGGTCGATCGCAGCTAAAATCTCCATAATAAAAGCGCAATTTTTACAGAATTTTTTACAGCAGGGAGCGAAAATCAATGCCAAAACCAGTTATTCTATGTGTTGATGACGAAGCAGTAGTTTTAAACAGTTTGAAAATTCAACTTAAAAAAGAGTTTGGTGACGATTATCTCTATGAAGTTGCAGAAAATGCCGATGAAGCATTAGAAATTATTGAGGAACTTAAAGAAGAACAAAGCGACATTTTGGTGATAGTATCTGACTGGTTAATGCCAGGACTTAAAGGAGATGAATTTCTGATTCGCGTTCACAAAAAATATCCCAAAATCGTCAAAGTCATGCTCACAGGTCAAGCAGACGAACTAGCGATCGAACGGGTGAAAAAACAAGCCAACTTGCACCGCTGTTTGTACAAACCCTGGGACGGCAAAGATTTAGTTGAAACCATCAAGTCTGGCTTAGCAAAACTATGAGTAATAAACCTGTAATTATCTGCGTGGATGACGAACCGATCATCCTAGAAAGTTTGAAAATAGAGTTAAAAAAAGCTCTGGGAGAAGAACACTTAGTAGAAACTGCTGAAGGTGGCGAAGATGCTTTAGAATTAGTGGAGGAATTGCAAGCAGAAGGCAGCGAAATAGTGGCGGTGATTTCTGACTACTTGATGCCCAACATCAAAGGAGACGAACTGCTCAAAGAAATCCACAAAATTTTGCCAAAAACTGTCAAAATCATGCTGACGGGACAAGCAGATCTCGAAGCAGTGGCAAATACAATTAAATACGCCAAATTATACCGCTACATCTCGAAACCTTGGCAATCAGAAGATTTGAAATTAACTGTCAAAGAAGCGGTAAACAGCTATTATCTGGAAAAACAGATAGCGGAACAAAACTCTCAACTCCAAAAGCTGAATCAAGAATTAGAAACTTTAGTCGAAGAACGAACCGCTCAATTGCGTTTGTCTGAAGAAAAGTTTGCCAAAGCTTTTCGTTCTTCACCCAATCCCATTACGATTACCAGACTCAAAGACGGCTGTCACATAGAAATCAACGAGGCATTTTGCCAAACCATAGGTTATTCCGCAGCAGAAATTCTCGGTCGCACCGCATTAGAATTGAATCTTTGGGTAAGTAAAGCAGCGCGGGGCAAGCTATTTGAAATGTTAGCAGAAAACGGAGTAGTTGCCAATTACGAATTTGACTTTCGCACCAAAACAGGTGAAGTAAGAACCGGGCTGCTGTCAGCAGAAATTATTGACATTCACGGCGAAACCTGCGTGATTTCTGTCAGTCAGGATATCAGCGATCGCAAATTAGCAGAAGAAAAACTCCGCGCCTCAGAAGCTTCTCTAGCAGCAGCCCAAAGAATCGCCCGCGTCGGTAATTGGGAATGCGATTTATCTGCCAATACCACTGTTTGGTCGGAAGAATTGTTCCGCATTTTCGGTATCGATTCGGACCAGCCACCGCCGACGCTAACTGAGTTTCCCCAATACATCCATCCGGACGATCGAGAACTCTGGAAAACTACAACTAACGCTGCAATTGCCAGCGGTCAGCCCTATACATTAGAATATCGCATCCTGCAACAACTGCCGCCAATTAGTGCGAATAATTTACCTCCAAAGAGCGGCGAAGGCGGTTCGATTCGCTACATTGAAGCTAGAGGAGAACCCGCAGTCGATCGCTCGGGTCAAGTAACAAAAATCTTCACCACATTAATAGATATTACCCCCCGCAAACTAGCAGAAATTGCCCTAGCTGAAAGCGAAGAAAAATATCGCAATTTAGTCGAAACATCCCAAGATATTATCTGGTCTTGCGATGCCGCAGGACACATTACCTTTGTCAACCAAGCAGTCAAACAAATCTACGGTTACGAACCGGAAGAAATGATCGGCTCTTCCTTCAGCGACTTTTTAGCCCCCGGACAAACAGATCCGAATCGGGAATTGCAGCAGCGGTTGCTGACAGGAGATTCCATCTTTCAATACGAGAGTATAGTATTAGCAAAAGACGGCAGACCGATCGATGTCAATACCAAGGCGATCGCCCGCAGGGACGGGGAAGGAAAAATCGCAGGTACGACGGGAACCGCCAGCGATATTACCGAACGCAAGCAAGCAGAAACAGCCCTGCTGCAAGCCAAAGAAGCGGCCGATCGCGCCAACAGGGCAAAAAGCGAATTCCTCTCCAACATGAGTCACGAATTGCGCACTCCCCTCAACGCAATTCTCGGTTTCAGCCAACTGCTAGCCCGCGATTCCACCCTGAATCCCGACCAACAACAACACCTAGGAATTATCACCCGCAGCGGCGAACATTTGCTCGAATTGATTAACAGCATCCTGCAAATGTCCAAAATCGAAGTCGGATTAGTAACAGTCAACAACATCACTTTTGACCTGCACAAATTACTGGCAAATACTGAAGAAATGCTGCGGGTGCAGGCCGATAAAAAAAGCTTGCAGTTAATCTTTGACTGCGCTCCCAACCTGCCGCAGTACGCAGAGACAGATGAAATGAAACTGCGTCAAGTTTTAATTAACGTCGTCGGGAATGCTATCAAGTTTACCTCAGAAGGTGGCGTTACTTTAAGAATTAAACATGAAAAAATTAACCCAAAAAATCAGAGTCGCCTGCTGTTTGAAGTAGAAGATACAGGTCCGGGGATTTGTGGCGAAGAAATGGATAATTTATTTAAACCTTTCATGCAAACAGAAAGCGGTCGCAAAGCTCAAGAAGGAACGGGTTTGGGTTTGCCGATCGGCAAAAAATTCGTGCAGTTAATGGGGGGAGATATGACCGTTACTAGCACTATTGGTAAAGGGAGTATTTTTAGATTTGACGTAACAGTAGGCATCCCCGATGTGGTGGAAATTCAAGCGACCCAAACAGTCCGCCGCCCCGTCGGGTTGGCACCCGGACAGCCAGAATACCGCATCTTAGCTGTGGACGATCGCCTGGAAAGCCGCTTGCTGTTAGTGAAAATGCTAACATCTCTCGGTTTCTCGGTTCGCGATGCCGAAAATGGTTCCCAAGCTGTCGAAATGTGGTCGAGTTGGGAACCTCATTTAATCTGGATGGATATGCGAATGCCGGTGATGGATGGCTACGAAGCTACCAAGCGCATCAAAAAACATTTAAAAGGTCAAGCAACGGTAATTATTGCGCTGACAGCAAGTGCTTTTGATGAGGAGCGATCGGTCATTTTGTCGGCTGGGTGCGATGATTTTGTAGCCAAACCTTTTCGGGAACAGGTAATTTTGGAAAAAATGGAAAAATATTTGGGAGTGCGCTATATTTACGAGTTAGCAAATTCGGTAATTGCTGAAAGTAGCGATTTGTCTCCTGCTTTATTAAGCGATAATGCTGCTGCAAACCACAAAGCAAATGTGCCTTTTGTCCTGAGTGCTGCATCGTTCCGAGTGATGCCAATTCAATGGGTGAACGAACTTTACGAAGCTGCTGATGCGGTTGATAATGAGTGGATTTTTCGGACGATCGACTCCATTCCTCCCGATCGTGCTAATTTTGCTAGGGAGATTGCCGAGTTAGCAAAAAATTTTCGTTGCGATCGAATTATCGATTTAATTGAAGAGTTTAGAAGTCTTGAAATAGTTGATAGTTGAGAGTTGAGAATTGATAAGTAAGTCCACCTAATTAAACGCAAAATCCAAATCACCCAAAAGCTTACTGGCCCGCTTTTCTTCCTTCTTCCTTCTTCCTTCTTCCTTCTTCCTTCTTCTTAGTTGAGGGTTGAGGGTTGAGGGTTGACAACCTTTTTTCTTTCTGCTTCCTGCTGAATTCTTCATTATTTCTTAAAAAACACGTTTCCACTAAAAAATGCTATAATCTCGAATCAATTAACCGTTAATTACGACAATTAATATTCAACAAAGATTATAACAACATGGTAAGCAATCCAAAAGAAGAGCGAACAG
>JBOFTL010000821.1:0-2415 GCA_051652045.1 Microcoleus sp.
TCTCGAAATTGGAGAGAGTAGATTCAGCAGCCCAAGAATAAGGTACAACTCTGTAACTTTCGTAAATTAATCCTTTGTCCCAAAGTTGTTTAAACGCCCAGATAACGCTCTCCATAAAGGAGAGATCCATCGTTTTATAGTCGTTGATGAAATCGACCCAACGAGCTTGGCGGGTAACGTAGGTTTCCCATTCTTGACTGTATTTCAACACGGACGATTGGCAATAGGAATTGAATCGATCGATCCCGTATTCGGTAATTTGATTTTTTCCAGAAATTTGGAGTTCTTTTTCCGCAGCCATTTCTGCTGGCAATCCGTGACAATCCCAGCCAAACCGCCGATCGACTTTCTTGCCCTTAAGAGTTTGATATCGAGGTACGATATCTTTGACGTAACCTGTTAGTAAATGCCCGTAATGCGGTAAGCCATTGGCAAATGGAGGGCCGTCATAAAATACAAATTCATTGACACTATCTCGATCGATCGAACCGCGATCGACAGACTTCTGAAAAATACTGCGTTCTTGCCAAAAAGCTAAAATTCTTTTCTCAATTTCAGGAAAACTAGGCTTAGGATTTACTTCGGGGTAATATTTTTGAGGGGGTTGGGTATTCATTAGGTTGCTCTTATGTTACAAGATTTACGATCGCCTTGTCAAAGGGTCCGATCGATGTTTCTGACTGCATCAAAATGCAGGAATCAAAATGCGTGAATCAAAATGTATTGTCTCCCTAAACCAATAACTATAGCAATCCTAAATCATTTGTGAAATTCTTACTCCCTCCCCTTAGTAAGGGGAGGGTTGGGGTGGGGTTAAAAATTTATGACTCATTTGGGATTGCTATATCTGGGTTTCATCCAAAATCTCTCGTCGATCG
This sequence comes from Microcoleus sp., assembly GCA_051652045.1. GTDB lineage: Bacteria > Cyanobacteriota > Cyanobacteriia > Cyanobacteriales > Microcoleaceae > Microcoleus. The sequence continues at coordinate 879 of JBOFTL010000821.1, forward strand.
CCGATGCTAGCTGCAACTCGATCGACACTTGCGAGTTCCATTTTATCTGTAATGTGTCCCCAGCGCAAGTAAACAGCTTTTAGATTTGTATGACCGTCAATTAAATTCGATCGACCTGTGTCAAGAGATAATTTACAACCAAGTTTTTCGTTATCATCAATAGTCCCGGACGCACTCGCAACGCTCGATCGGTCGAAAGTGATTGCATCGATCGGCTCGTAATGACATAAAATCGTATTCTCTGCGTAAGTCCCGATCGATAGTTTTACAGACAATCTATAGCAGTAAGGTGCGCAGTGCGCACCCTACATAAGCTGGCTCACCATTCTTCCTTCTGCCTTATTCTTTCTGCTTGCAAAACATCAACGAATTGCTGCTAACTCATCAACTCCCACCTCAGAATGCTCGACGCGGAACACATTGGCGTACAGATTAGCAACTATTTGTTTGCCCTGTTGTGTCAGTCCTAAATAGCCGATCGCATCCTTTATGTACCGATAAACCACATTCCAATAAAACTTCGGATAACCATCTCGCAAATCTCCGGGTGTTCGATATCCCAAAACTTGATTTTGCCCCGTTTCTTCAAACTCGTAAAACAGCGCAGAAATCTTTTGCAAATATCGGGGATCGCTCAACTGACCGATTAAATCTGCTGCCCGCACCAAACCCGGATAATTCAGAGTATCTTGATGGTCTTCATCCGCAGGAACCGGGAAACGAGTTAACTCAATATTCTGCTTAACTACATCAGCATCAATTAGTTTGTGCCCGCCAAAACGCTCCTCAATAAACATTTTTCCCCGATCGACATGATAGCGTGTCAAACTCGCATCAGTCGCCCCCGGATGCAGTTTGATTTTTTGCTCCCCGATTCCCGTTGCGTACAATCTCAAATCGGGTCTATCTTGGCGGCAAACACCCTTAACATAGCCGATATCGTGGCACAGCAAAGCAATGTGAAAATACAGCCAATCTTCGCAAGTAACACCTCCTTCGCGGATGTGTTTGCCTCGCAAAATTTGTTGTCCTACCAATGTGACTAAAATCGTATGTTCTACGTTGTGATAAAGGGCATCGCTATTAGCAATATTTTCCAACGCCATATCGGCGGCCCAACCGATAATCTCTGCATAATCAGACTTAAAATCTCCGTAGGTGTGTTGATAGCCTTTAAATAGCCGATCGACGAAAGCGTCAATCAACAATTCAGTTGCATTAAACATCTGTGACTTCCTTTATCTAAACGAGTTTTTTAAATTTCTGTTTAACCGACGTTTCACGGCTGTGTTGGATATGAATTTCTACCTAAATGCTGGTGCAGGTGTCGGTCTGCGGGCGATCGAGATCGATCGGACTTCTCCACCGATAAATCTTGTCGGTTAGGCATCCTGCTTGCTTGTTATTGGTGGTACTATGCCTGCGGATATGATTAAAGATCGCCATTGAAAATAGCGATCGAACAATTAGCAGTTAAATGCACTCTCTAATTATATACATTAATTAGTAGCGCGGACTGAAGTCTGCACTACAAACC
>JBOFTL010000822.1:0-8946 GCA_051652045.1 Microcoleus sp.
ATCGTTGTCGGTTTGTACCAAAGTCCGCCAGGGAATTAATTCCCTGTCTCATAGCGAAAGTCGGTTGAAAACCGACTGAAATTCTGTGAATTTTTCGCCTTAATTTTTAGTCCTCTTCCAGAGGACTTTAGCTATGAGACAGGGGTTTGTAACCCCTGGCGGACTGTCGGATTGACGGAGGGACGATCGAACCCTAGAACGATCGAACTAATTCTAGATCGCCATTTAATAACTTTCACTTAAATACCCAGTTGATTATTTAGTCTCTCAGAGAGGGACAAAAGTTTGACAAGAAGCGGTTTCAACCGCCGACAGCTTGGTAAAACAGGTTTTCAACAGCCGATCGCGCGATCGATGTGTCGATCGCACTTCCCCAACAGCGCCATTTTATGCTACAAACAACTGTTTGTTGCAAAATCGGGGTAGCAGTTTACCCAAGGAGAGTATGAGATGTCAGGTAGCGAAGTTCGTGCGGATTTTTGGATGAGTGAGTACATTACACCTTGGGATATTTACGTTCACGGCGTTATCGCAGTGCTAGCTTACAAAAAAACTGCTTATCAAGAAATGTACGTGGTTCAGACAGGAACTTACGGCAAAGGGTTAGTTTTAGATGGCAAATGGCAATCTTGTACCGGTGACGAGTTTCTGTACCACGAACCCCTGGTTCATCCAGCGATGATTTTTCACGGTTCTCCTAAAAAAGTGTTGGTTCTCGGCGGTGGCGAAGGAGCTACAATCAGAGAAGTGCTGCGCTGGAAAACAGTCGAAAAAGTGGTAATGATCGATATTGACGGCGAAGTAGTAGAAGCTTGTCGCGAACACTTGCCAGAAATGCACCAAAATGCTTTTGACGACCCCCGATGCGAAGTAGTAATCGGCGATGCTTTGGATTATTTAGATAAAACTGGCAGCGATTGGGATATCGTGATTTCTGACTTATCCGATCCCATTGAAGAAGGGCCGTCCTTCCAGTTATTTACCAAAGAGTATTTTGAGAAAGTCCGCCGCGTGATGTCGCCTGACGGCTATTTTGTCGTGCAAGCCGGGCCGGTTTCTCCAGCAGAAATGAAAATGCACGCCCGGATTGTCAATACCCTAAAATCGGTTTTCCCCAACGTTCAATCTTGTACGAGTTATATTTCTACTTACGGAGCTCCGTGGGGTTTTGCTGTAGCTTCTACTCAAGAGATAAATACACGCCCGGAACCGGAAGTTACGGACAAATTGCTCGCCGAGAAAACCACCGGCGGGCTGCGGATGTTGGACGGAATTACTCTGTTGGGATTGCTGCAAGTTCCCGGTCACTTGCGGCAGACGATCGCCTCTGAAACTGAAGTTTACACTATGGCGGCACCGCCTAAGTTTTTCGGGAAAGGTTCTGTCAGTCAGTGAAGTTAAACTTAAACCAAAAATTGTTTGGAGTAACCGAGATGGGCACCTTGATTCGCATAATCGCAGCAATTTTTGTTCCCCCTTTGGGAGTATTTTTGACTGTAGGTATTGGCAAAGATTTTTGGATCAACCTGATTCTAAGCTGTTTTTTCGTGTTTCCAGGTACGCTTCATGCGATTTGGGTAATTGCCAAGCACGATCGAGGCTAATATAGCTGAAGGAAGAAGAAAGAAGGAAGAAGGTAAATGCAGTAACAGAAATATTTTCAACCTTTGAGAATGTCCTAACCTTCTGGGAAATTTCTATTATTGCGAGAGTGAAACTCAACATCAACTAGCAGATTGTGTTGGGTTTCGTTCTTCAACCCAACCTATCTATATTCTTAAGTTAATGAATCACCCTAAATTGCTAGTTGTCGCTACCAGCAATCCCGGCAAACTCAAAGAAATGCAAGTTTACCTTCAAGATTTGGGATGGGAATTGCAACTAAAGCCCGATGATTTGGAAATCGAAGAAACAGGAGATACATTTGTTGCTAATGCTTGTTTGAAAGCATCTGAAGTGGCAAAAGCAACTAATCAATGGTCGATCGCGGATGATTCTGGTTTGATGGTAGATGCACTCGATGGCCGACCAGGGATTTATTCAGCACGCTACGGGAAAACCGATGCTGATAGGATCTCTCGACTCCTTCAAGAATTGGGAAGCGAACAAAACCGACAAGCACAATTTGTTTGCGCGATCGCGATCGCCCGTCCCGACGGTACAATTGCCCTGCAAGTAGAAGGAATTTGCCGGGGCGAAATCCTCCACAGCCCTAGCGGTAGCGGAGGTTTCGGGTACGACCCCATTTTCTACGTACCCGCAGGCCAACAGACTTTTGCAGAAATGACACCCGAAATTAAGAGATCGCACTCTCACCGCGGCCTAGCTTTTCAAGCTCTTTTACCAGAAATGGCTGCTCTTGTCAATTAAAGGCAGATTACTAAAATACAGTTCCGTCACTTTCTATCTGAATTGGCGGAACTCCACCATTTCTCAATTCTCCTGCAATTTTTCTCCCAGCCGCCCAAGTTCCACCTTGCAAAATCTTCACTAACGGCAATTCTTCTGCCGTTAAATGCAGCTTGTCTCGCACCGCAATAGCAATTTTATCTAATAAAATTACTGTCAGCGATCGCCATTCTACTATCACTTCCGCACCGGGCAAATAACTGCCTTCAAAAATAGCTAAATCTTTTGCCTGCAACAATCCAATATCCAAACACAAACCGCCGTTGCGGTACTCCGGCAGTCCCGTCAATTCATCCAATCCTGTAATTTCTAAACCCAATTCTGCCAGAGGTTCCAATAGCGAATAAGTCAACCATTGCGAGAGTTTGTGAAATGGCACTAATTCATCTCCCGGATTGTTTCCTATTAATGCCGGATGCGGCCAAACATCGCCTAAATTCACGCCACCAATTGCATATCTTCCCGGCCAAATTTCGCCGAATCCTGCTAAAACAGCACTCAAGACTTCAGAGGCTTTGACTGTTTTGCATCCAGCAGCACAAATATCAAACAAGTATTTTGCTAGATTTCCAGGACGCGGGTTTTCGCTGCCGAATAATTGCGGATTTCGCTCGATCGCCCTGCCCAATTCCTGCAATAATGTTAATCTTCCCGCTAATCCTACTAACGGATTATCTCGATTTACTTGAAATCCCGCTGCCAATTTTTCTAGTGTCAATTCAGCAAGTCCCCTAGCATCTGCTTGCCACGGAACATCGGAATTGCTGGAAAAAATACCTTGACAAAACATCCGAAATGTGGCTACTGCTAAGCCTTCGGAACGTTGATAAATTTGTCCGGTTTCTGCTTCCCAATACTGCCAATCTGCCCCTGCACCGGCATCAAGCAAAACGCTGATAATTGCTAGATCGAATTTTATCTTAGCTCGATCGAGGGCTGAAAATTCTGCTAAAATTGCATCCAATTGGGCGAGACGCGGTACGTTTCCTGCTGCAAAATGCCGCCAGCGACTGTGAAAGGGAATGTTCAAATCGGGATAGTTTTCGCGCGTTGTTTCTATGACATAATTTGCTGCTTTGTCAAGTTGCGATAAATTGATGCAAAAGTAGCGGAGTTTATCCGCACAAGCTAATTGAAACAGTCGATCGCACTTGTGACGAATCGCGGCTGGTGTTTTCAGATATGCTATGGTTTTCAACTCAATGTCTGTTAAACTCATTACTGTTAAATTTATGCTAAATAAGTCCACTTAATTAAACATAAGATCCAGATCGCTCAAAAGCTTACTGGCTGGCTTCTCTTCCTTCTTCCTTCTTCCCGATTTAGGTTTTAGGTTTTTTCTTACACCTACCATCTCATACCTACCACCTACCACCTACCACCTACCACCTAATATTTCCTTCTTCCTTCTTCCTTCTACTTAAATTCATGCTACTACGCACCGATAAACATCGTTTTCTTTAAAAAAATCAAACTGACTGTAATCTAAAATATTGTCTAAAATCACATTTTTATCTATTTTAATTAACTTGTATTCCCACTTCGAGCCGCTAACTTCGCGTTTAATGCGATCGGACACGATTACCGAATTTCTGTGATTTCCTGGCGATACTATTTTGCTTAAATATTCCAGGCGATCGGCTATATTAATATCTTTACCGTAAGTGCACGATCGAAATATATATAAATTTCCTTTGGCAACTCCCACAGACAAGCCGCAAGGTATTTGATGACCGTGAATAAACAGCCTCCAATTTTCGCACAAACTTTCCATTGCGGCTAAAGCCGAATGAGATTCTGAAAAAGTTAACAGGTGCGAATCGCCAACGATGCTGCGAATTGTGCCGCCGTATTCTTCGCAAATTGTTTTTTCAAAGTTCTCGAAGTTGATAAGTAAATATTCCACATCTTTGATTGAATTCGTTTCTTGATAAGCGATAAAACCTCTCAGATCTACTTTAACTATAGCTTGATTGTTAAAGATTCGTGTTTTATAATTTTGATCGACTTTGTAAACCTTTTCCAGTTCGCTCATTCCTTTTAAAGAAAACTCTTTGACGAAAGATGTTTGCACTTCTGCCTTATTTAGTGCCAGCCATGCAGCTTGAGACAAATATATTTCGTCTGGAGGAGTTACTGATTCGATGCGAGCGGTTAAATTCACCGTATCGCCAAAAATGTCATTATCTTGATGCAGGACATCTCCTAATGTAATTGAAACGCGGATCGCGATTCGTTCGTCATTAGATTTGCCCGATTGCTGGTTGCGCAATTCCTGCTGCATTTCGATCGCGGCCATCGCCGCACCTGTCACGCTGGGAAAAATCATCCAAAATGAATCACCTTCACCTTTAATAATACTTCCTTCATTTCTCGCACTAATATCTGAAATAAAAATTTTATGTTCGTTTAATAACTTGCTTAAGTCTGACTGAGATAATTTTTTAACTCGGGCAGTATATCCGCAAATATCAGTTTTGACGATCGCAGTTGAACGCAAATTAGCCATGAGGAAGAAGGAAGAGGGAAGAAGGAAGAAGGAAGAAGGAAGAAGGAAGGCACGACACGGATTCGGACACGGATACACGGATGAGTTATTTAGTAGACATCTGGTAAAAAGATTATGGAAGCCTTGCCCTATCCAGACAAAAACCTAATTTTGCCAGATGTCTAGCGCGATCGCAGCTAAGAAGGAGGAAGGAATCAGGAAGGCACGATACGGATTCGGACGCGGATACACGGATGAATTATTGAATTTGCATTACCGTCAAAAGGGAATCCTGAATCAGGAATTAAAGGAGGTAGGAAGACAAATATCTAGATTGTAAGTTTTTGAGTCAGTCATTCGATCGCAAATTTAATTCAGTGAACTTAATCCATCAACAAACCCGCATTAAATTTGATTTAATCAAGGCACGATCGAACGCGATCGATCGCGCCTGTGGTATTTTAATCTACTAAACTCCGTCCTTTAGTTTCTGCTAGAGTTTCAGCAGTCGGTACCGGATTTGGAGTGTAGTAACCGGCCGCTTTTTTAGCAACAATTTCCACCTGTGCATCTGCCGGAATCCAATCTTCAGGAATTGGTACGCGCTCGACCACCTGAATTCCCGAATTTACGATCGCATTATACTTCATATCGCTCATGGAAACTAGACGGTCAATTCTCGCGATTCCCAACCAGTGCAATACATCTGGCATTAATTCTTGAAATCGCATATCTTGAACTCCGGCGACGCATTCAGTACGAGCAAAATAAGCATCAGCGCGATCGCCTCCTTCCTGACGTTTTCTAGCATTGTACACCAAAAACTTAGTTACTTCACCTAAAGCTCTGCCTTCCTTGCGGAAATAGACAATAACGCCCGATCCGCCAGCTTGCGCTGTTTGGATGCAAACTTCCACTCCGTGCACCAAATAAGGGCGACAGGTACAAATATCAGAACCAAACACGTCGGAACCGTTACACTCATCGTGCACGCGCACCGCCAACTGCTTGCTAGGATCGGTAATATTTGCGATATCTCCAATAATATAAACAGTAGTTCCCCCGATCGGAGGCAAGAAAACGTGCAAGTCCGGCCTCGTCACCAATTCGGCAAACATTCCTCCTGTTTGCTGAAACAGAATGCGGCGGAGATTGCTTTCTGCAACCCCCAGTCGCGCAGCAATTCCTGGCAAATACCACACTGGGTCGATCGCGATTTTAGTTACTACTAAATTACCACCTTCTTTAACTATTTTGCCATCAACTTCCACCCGTTTTTTACCTACAGCATCTTGCAACTCCGGCAAATTAATGTGAGCTTTGGTAACAGCAATTGTCGGTCGAATATCGTATCCCTGCTGGTAAAATGGAGTGTAAATTTCGCTAACTAAAGCACCAAAAGGATCGAGACAAACAATTTTGCCGGGATCGCCCCAACTCGGATGCGGCCCGATATGTTCTGCAGGAGAAGTATTGGTAAAATCGGGACGGTGATCCGCTTGCAGCGCGCCGGAAGCTACCGCTAGCGCGCGATAAACAGCGTAAGATCCTGAATGAGTGCCGATCGCATTTCGGTGAGCAGATTTGCTGAGACTGCCAATTACAGGCCCGCGCTTGAGGGGATCGATTTCTCCCCAATAAATGGGAATAGATTTCGCACCGCCTCTACCGGGATGGGATGTTAAAACGATATGCTTTGGTTTTGACACAGTTTTCTGACTCTTGTTTAACGACGATCGACGATCGACTATAGGACTTACACAAAAAATAGCTTGACACACTATATATAGGCGTAAGGTGCGCACTGCGCACCCTACAGATAGCTGCATATAGGTGTAAGGCAGTGCGCACCCTACAGATAGAATGCGATCGTCAGTCCTACACGATCGACTATCAACTATCAACTATCAACTATCAACTAGATGCTTGACTACATTCGAGACGGAACAGAAATCTATATTAAATCCTTCGCTACAATTCGATCGGAAGCCGATTTATCCAAATTGCCACCCGACTTAGAATCCCTCGCGGTACGCTTAATTCACAGTTGCGGCATGACAGATATTGTGACAGATTTAGCAGCTTCCCCGCTGGCTGCCACCTGCGGGCGTCGGGCGCTGGCAAGTGGCGCGCCGATTTTGTGCGATTCCCGAATGGTAGCTGAAGGTATTACCCGCAAGCGCTTGCCAGCACAAAATCAGGTAATTTGCACCCTCTGGCATCCCGAAGTGCCAGAATTGGCGCAACGCATGGGAAATACTCGATCGGCCGCAGCCGTGGATTTGTGGCTGAATAACTTAGATGGGGCTGTAGTGGCAATTGGCAATGCCCCGACAGCTTTATTCCGACTGCTGGAAATGCTGGATGCCGGAGCCCCCAAACCGAGTTTAATTCTGGGTTTTCCGGTAGGATTTGTGGGGGCGGCCGAATCTAAAGCTGAATTGGCTGCGGACAATCGGGGAGTACCATTTATTACCTTGCACGGGCGGCGCGGCGGCAGTGCAATGGCGACGGCTGCTGTGAATGCGTTAGCAAAAGAGGATGAGTTATGACTGAGGTTGCTGGTAAGTTGTACGGGTTGGGCATCGGCCCTGGCGATCCGGAATTGATTACTTTAAAAGCTTATCGGATTTTGCGATCGGTCCCGGTAATTGCTTACCCGACAATGGAAAATGGTAAAGTGCTAGCGCGGGCGATCGTGGCGGATTACCTGCGATCGGACCAAATTGAAATTCCGATGCCGCTGCCTTTCAGTCCCGCGCGATCGTCTCAACCTTACTACGATATCGCAGCAGAAAAAATTGCCGGCTATCTAAGTCAGGGGCAGGATGTGGCAGTACTGTGCGAGGGCGAACCTTTTCTCTACGGTACGTTCATGTATTTATTCAACCGCTTGTCGGGGAAATTTGCGACTGAAGTGGTGCCGGGAATTTCTTCGACGATGGCCTGTGCGAGTGCCCTGGGAGTGCCGCTGACTTACCGCAACGACGTGTTGAGTATTATGCCTGCAACTTTGGAGGCCCAAATTTTGCGCGATCGGCTGGCTGTTGCTGACGCTGCTGTAATTATTAAATTAGGGCGGCATTTTGCCAAAGTTCGGGAAATGTTGATTGAATTGGGACAGTTCGATCGAGCTCTTTATATCGAACGCGCAACTATGCCGAATCAGAGAATTTTGCCTATTGCAGATGTCAATCCGGCTGAGGTTCCTTATTGGGCTTTGATTGTGATTCCCAGCCAGCAAAAATCTGTCTCTTAACAGTTGACAATTGACAGTTGACCTCTTTGTTTTGTTGAAGAGAATTTAGAGTCCTGCCTGCAAAACGATCGACATCGCCTCCCCCTGAAAAATACTCACTTTTAAGATCTCGATCTGTCGCTTTTTTTAGGGGGGAAGATGGGGGATCTAGGACTTGGAAAATACGCCCCAACCAAGAATTAGCCAATTGGCTTACAAGATCGAGACAAATTGCTAATGTATGGACTCTGGATACCAAATATCTTGATTTCATGTCTCATGTCAAAAATCTGCCAGGTTTTAGTGCGTGTCGTTATACCATTTCTCTAAGATCGTGCAACACTCTTTAACCCCCCTAACCCCCGCTGCATTGCGGGGTGGACAAGAATACTGTTGCATTCTTTTTTAAAATTGGTATTAGCTAACAAGCTGGATATCCGCTGCCAATTTCCCTTTAAAAGGTTTGCATTTATCCTGATTTTTACGGCAAGAAACGTTAAACTAAGGGGGGTCTTAGATTTGGGATTTGAGATTTGGGATTTGAGATTTTAAATTTTAGATGGGCGATTGATAACAGTTATCAAACACACGGGGAACAGGAATCTCCAAAGCGCGATCGTCACAGATCGTCTAAAATCAAAAATCAAACATCAAAAATCGTCCGAGCCTGCGGGTGAAAGGGTAATGTTTTTCCTGTGGCGGGCCTTCGGAAAGTGGGTGCAGGGGCAGAATGCGCGAGTTAACAACTGCAAAAATTTTCACAACAATCCGGACGGTCGCTCTATTTTGTTGTAAAAGTAATTACAGTATG
>JBOFTL010000823.1:0-7248 GCA_051652045.1 Microcoleus sp.
CAGAGAACTAGCTACGCATTCTCTGGTAGGTCTTTAACTCTTGCCTTAAACGTAGTGATTTTATACACTTAGACTGGTCAACTAGGCTCTTTCAAGCCCCCACTATATCGGTACTCCGATTAGTGGTGGGTGGTTGACGTAGTATGGTGCGTCGCTCGAAAATTTGCTAGCAGCGATTAATGGTTGATGGCGACGCACCCTACACATGAGGGACGATCGACGAGGGGTTTTCTTTCTCGAATTTGGTATAGGAGGTCCAATAGCAAGCATCTGAGATTGTCACCCCCTGCATCGGTTTCAACCGCACCCATTAGACCTCTCCCATCGCCATCAGAGATCTCAGAGATATTGGATAATAAATGGTCTGATTATTTGATAGGTCAAAACCAGGGCGATCGGCACGAGAATCGGAATCGCAACTAGCAATCCCCATTTGCCAAATTTAAGCTGTTGACCGTCGGATTTAAAAAGGGCGATCGTGGCGACAATTCCCATCAGTATCCAGAGGGTGGCGAAGCCTATGAATACTGTATATCCTGCATCTTGCATTTGTTATACCCTGCCCGAATCTATTGTATATTTTAAGGCTAACTAAGAGTTGTTTCTGCTGACTAGACCCGATCGAATGATTTAATTATTTGTACGAACAGTGAGGGGGCTACTCAAAGCCCGCACGCTCACCGTCAGGGAATTTGTGGGTGGCTTACTCGCAACTCACAGCCATCAAGCCTCCTCTACTGGCAAAATCGAAATTGTGCTAACTCAGCAGGAAGTTTTGAAGCATTGGGTACATTAACTGAGGCTGGAACGAAGATTCCCATCCCGAAACTGCAACCTTCTGCTGTCGTGCATTCCCCAGGCTTAGCAGTGACTTGATATTCACCTTGGGAGGGCGGAGTAAAAGAGATTGTCACAAGTTCCCCCGTCTTTTGACTTGCAGCAATTTGTTGACCGCTGGCATCTGTCAGAGTTAGATTTAAATCTTTGCAGTTGCCGTCACAAGTAGCTACAAAAACATACTCTATATCGGGATGCAATGTGGCTCTAAAAGGAGATGAAACTTGCTTGCGCACTCTGGATAACAGCGGGACAAATACTAATTTTTGACCGTTGCTTTTGCGTTGGTCAACTTCTGTTTTCAAGCGACAAACGACCGTTTTTTGGTCGGCGCTGAGTTCTTGAGAAATAGCATTACCCGCGATCGCAGTACCGAGGATGACGGCAATACCGGAAATAACCAGATGTTTGAGTTTCATTGATGTCCCCTAAAACTAATTTATGGGTGATTGCAATAGACCGCTTTTGCAAGTAGTTTATTGAGTTATTTGGAGCCTACCACATTTGTTGTAAATTGGGAAATTGGGAAATTGGGAATTGGGAATTGGGGATTGGGAATTGGGGATTGGGAATTGGGAATTGGGGATTGGGAATTGGGAATTGGGGATTGGGAATTGGGAATTGGGAATTGGGAATTGGTAATTGGTAATTGGTATTCGATTGATTGACAACTCTCAACTGTCAACTCTCAACTCTCAACTTTCAACTTTCAACTTTCAACTCTCAATTGTCAACTGTCAACGAAGAGGGCGGGCACGGGGGCACCGCCCCTACCAACTCTCAACTCTCAATTGCTTATTGCTTGCGAAATTCCCAAGCGGGTACAAATTTGGAGTCTCCCCAAATACCGCGGCGGTTTTTCTTAGCCTCAGCTTCAGCCTCTTGGATCGCGTTGGAACTAGGACAGTTTTTTAAGTAGGGACGGTAAACCATTGCCAGTCCTTCGCGGGCTAAAACTTCTTGAATTAACGTGCCGTCGGGCAGGCGAATTTCGCTAATTTGGCGGCCGTAGCGATCGGTATCGGTGACTGTTAAAACAATACGATCGCCCCCTTGTTTGACTAGCTGTTCGACTCTTTGTTGCGCTTGCCTGCCCCACTTAAATTGATTTTTATCGGCGGCTTTTTTGCTGTTTTTATCATTATTACTGTGTGGAACTTCCGGTGCATCAACGCAGGCAAAGCGTACTTTAATTTCTTTGCCTGCGGCATCGCTGGCAACCATAGTATCGCCGTCGCTGATTCTTTTTACAGCATAATTGTTGGGCGCTAACTTTTGCTGGCAGCCGAATATTAGCAGCAGTAAAATTGCACTAAAATTTTTGATTGTACGGGAGAGTTTGATTTGGTTTTGACTCATACATTAATTACACTTTTTTGAAGTTTGCGGAATGAAAGTTTACAGCTAGATACTGTATTTGCACTAGGAACCTTACCGATCGTCGCGAATCAATAGTGGCAGTTCGATCGCAAATTCTGTCCCCTTTCCAAACACCGAATGACAGCTTAATTTTCCTCCATGTTTTTCTACTATAATTCGGTAACTGATAGCCAATCCCAAACCAGTACCTTTTCCCAGCGGTTTTGTAGTAAAGAACGGATCGAACAAGCGGCTGCGCACCTCCTCTGTCATGCCTTGGGCGTTATCAGCAATGCGGATGCAGATACAATTGGAATTTAATATTTCCGTGCGAATGCACAGTATCGGCTGCCAATTCATATCAACGGCAGATCGCTTGTTTTGTTCCCAAGCTTCTTCCAAAGCATCAATACCGTTGCTTAAAAGATTCATAAATACTTGATTTAGCTGACCTGCATAGCACTCAACTAACGGCAATTTTGCGTAATCTTTAACAACTTTAATTTCAGGATGTTCTGGTTTTGCCCGGAGTCTGTTGTGCAGGATTAACAGGGTATTATCTATCCCTTCCTGAATGTTTGCGGGCTGTTTTTGGGCATCGTCCAAACGCGAGAAATTGCGCAAACTCAGGACGATTTCGCGAATTCGATCGGCCCCTATTTTCATCGAAGCTAAAATTTTCTGCAAATCTTCTGTCAAAAATTCTAAATCGATGTCTTCAATACATTCTTGAACTTCTAACGCGGGTTCGGGATAGTGTGTTTGATAAAGTTCTACAAGCTGCAACAAATCTTTGATATATTGGCTGGCATAGGAAATATTGCCGTAGATAAAACTTACTGGATTGTTAATTTCGTGCGCTACTCCAGCTACCATTTGACCCAGAAGAGACATTTTTTCACTGTGAATTAAGTGAGATTGTGTTTCTCGGAGTTCTCTGATGGCGGTTTCTAGCTGCTGGGATCTGTTGTTAGCTACTGCTTCCGAAAGGCGCAAAGCATTTTCAGCTTCCTTTCTTTCGGTGATGTCAAAAATAGCGCCGTTTAAGGATAAAATTTGTTCGGATTCGTTGAAAATAGCTTGACCTTTTTCTACTACCCATTTAACATTGCCGTTTTGGTGGATCAGGCGGTATTCGATCGTGTAAGGTTGTTTGGCTTTGACCGATCGATCGATAAATTTATTTCTCAAATCTCCGTCTTCGGGATGAACGATGCTAGCAAAACTTTGCACGGGTTTTTGCAGGAAATTATTGGCGGGATATCCCGCAATCGCTTCGATACCGGCGCTGATAAAAGTCAAGTCCGATCGCCCTTTAACACCGCAGCGGTAAACAGCACCGGGAATATTAGAAACTAATGACCTAAATTCTTGTTCTCTTTCGCGCAAAGCCGCTTCTATGTGCTTGCGATCGCTGATGTCTCTGGCAAAAGCGCACTGATATTCTTTACCGTTAAATTCTAAATGGTCGATCGTAATTTCTACGGGAAAAATTCGACCGTACTTGGTGATGTGATGGACTTCAATATTAACTGAACCGCACCTTTTTAATACGTTCCAGTGCAAATTCCAAGCAGTTTCGGGAAAGTCGGGATTGATGTCATGAATGCTCAAAGACATCAATTCTTCTGGGGGATATCCTAAAGAACAACAAGCCGCATCGTTGACGTACAAAAATTTGCCATCAGGTCCGATCCAGAAGATGGCATCTGCCGATCGATCGATCGCAAACTTAGTTAGTTCCAATCTTTCTTCTATGCGCAGGCGATCGGTAATTTCCTTTTGTAACTGTTCGCTGAGGGAATTAAAAGTTACCGATCGATCGGTAAAGTTGTCAGTATTAAAAACATCAACGGATTGCGAGATTCTGATGCCGATCGGATCTGGTTCTAGCTGACTCAATTCTAACTTTTTCAGCAGTTTTTTCAGCGGTTTTCTCTTATTTGAAATCGGTTCTGACAGCACTTTGGAAATTAGGGCGATCGCGAATCCTGCTGCTAGCAAATAGATGAAAGCACTTGCCACTTTGAAAGTAGCTGACAGCCAATAAATCGGATGCCATAACATCCAAATCTCCGCAAATTTTGCCGTGCTGCAGACCGCAAAGAAGACTGCTAACAACAGCCAGATATTCCTGTGAGAACGCTTGCCAGCAACATAGACTAAAGTGGAGGCGATCGCCCACTGGGCTATTATCTCAACTGAGTCAAAAACGGCGTAAAACACCAACTCCGGCGAGTCCCTCGGGCAAAGTGTCACAGAGACGGAAGCTGCGGCAAAAAAATTTGTTAATAGTTGCTGCATAAGGAACAAGAGAAAGTCATTTGTATCAATGCAAACCTGATAAAAAATAATTGCTAGATCGCGGTTGTGAAATAAATTATAGCTTCTTTGCTGTAGCGAGATTTTTCAATTAACTTTAGTAGGGTGCGCAACGCGCACCTTACACCCGACAGTCAAATTAAGCGTCACCCAACGCCCAATGTACCAAAGTCCGCACTCCAAAACCAGTTGCTCCAGGACCATTGTAACCGTTTTCTTTGTCAGTCCAAACCGGCCCGGCAATATCTAAATGCGCCCAAGCAGTATCGTTAACAAATTGTTTCAAGAATAGCGCCGCTGTAATCGATCCACCAGGGCGGGGTCCGGTATTTTTCATGTCAGCATGCAAAGCTTTCAAACCATCAAAATACTTCTCTTCCATAGGCATTCGCCAGAACTTTTCTCCTGCCAATTCTGAGGCAGCAGCTAGTTGGGCAGCAACGCTGTCTTGAGGACTCCACAAACCAGCGATATCGTCACCTAAAGCAATGACGCAGGCTCCTGTAAGAGTAGCTAAATCGACAATAGCATCAAGTCCCAATTTATCAGCAAATACCAAAGCATCAGCTAGAGTCAAACGCCCTTCGGCATCGGTATTGTTAACTTCAATTGTTTTGCCGTTAGAAGCTGTGAGGATATCTCCAGGGCGCATAGCATGACCGCTAATCATGTTTTCCGTGACAGCACTGATAAAGTGAACTTCAACATCGGGTTTGATGTGACCGATCGCTTTTGCTGCACCCAAAGTAGCTGCCGCACCGCCCATATCAACCTTCATCATTTCGATGCCGCTGCCCGCACCTTTGATGTTCAAACCGCCGGAATCAAACGTCAATCCTTTACCGACGATCGCCAGTTTGCGGCGCGGTTTTCCTGCTGGTTTGTAAGTGAGGTGGATAAATTTTGGAGGCAAATCTGATGCTTTAGCAACGCCGAGAAATGCACCCATGCCGAGTTTTTCGCATTCTTCCCTTTCCAAAATTTCTAATGTTAAACCGCATTCGGCAGCCAGACTTTGAGCCGTTTCGGCCATTGTAATCGGGGTGACATAATTTGCGGGGGCGGCTACTAATTCCCGCGCTAAAATAACTCCAGCAGTAATTTGACGGGCGCGGACGATCGCGCTTTCACTACCACCAAAACCCAGCAATTCTATTTGTTTAATTTGCGAACTGCGATCGTCGGCTTCTGATTTGAAACGGTTGTCTTGATGTAATGCTAATTCTACACCTTCAACGATCGCCCCCACTGTCACATCCGCCTCACTTTTCCACAGGGGAAATCTGATGCCGAGGGTTTTGCACTTTTCCTTTCTTGCCAACTTGGCACAAATACCTGCAGCTTGCCGCCAAGTATCTAATTTTGCATCTTCTGGCTTACCCAAACCGACAATCGCAATTTTGCGGATGGGGCTGTTGCTACCGACGCGGGCGATGGCGCTACTGCCTGCTTTACCTTTAAAATCTACTTCTTCAATCAACTCTTTGAGCGTACCTGCCAGTTGTTCATCCAATTGCGCCAAGTCGCCGGTAACTTCTAGGGCATCCTCAAATAAGCCAATTGCTAGGGCATCTCCCCTCCAAGCATACGGGGATGTATCGGTAACTCGAAATTCCATGTTCTGATTCACAGTTAAGATTTTAGACTTTAGATTGTACTTTGCAGAAACTGGTTTGTCTTTTTTTATTTTACAGCAAAATTATTGGTCGCACAAATTTCCCGCTCTGCGCCAACATAAATTCTGGTACCATATCGGTCAAGTCCGCTGACCGATCGTTGATTACCCATCAAAACTTACTGCTTAACTTAAACTCCCCATGCTAGAACGAAATACCAAACTTTCTGTGTTAATCGGCGTTTCAGTTGGCGTGCTGACGATCGCCGCTATAGTTGCGGGGACGAAATGGAATGGTGCCAATCCTTTCCAGAATGCCGTAAAACCCCAAACTTCAGCGAATTCAGCATCGGAAGTGAAGATGTTAGTATCGCTATCACCGGCAGATCGATCGGCTAAATTAGTCGAACTCGCAGCAACTCAATCGGGTAATTCAACTGACGGACAAGTCTCGCCTCAAAGTCGGGCGCGCTACTTGCTAGCTAGCGATTTAATCCAGCAGGGAAATGCCACAAAAGCTCTCAACTTATTAGATAAATTAGAGCAAGAATATCCGCTATTAGCTGCTAACATTGCATTGAAAAGGGCGCAAGCTTATCAATTAACTGGCGACAAAGACAAAGCAGTAAAAGCTTGGGAAGAACTGTTAAAAAATTACTCCAAAGATCCAGTCGCCGCCGAAGCTTTATATGTTTTGGGCAAGTCAAAACCCGAATACTGGCAGCGCGCGATCGCGGAATTTCCCGCCCATCCCCGCAGTGTAGAAATTGCGCTCAATAAGTTAAAAGCAACGCCCGATCGCCCCGAGTTAATGATGCTGGTAGCGCAATACGGTCATCACATCAAAGATTACGGCAATATATTGGACAATTTAGTACAGCAAAACAGCGCAGCTTTAAAACCGCAAGATTGGGAAAAAATTGCCTTTGGCTATTGGGAAAAACAGATTTACGGCAAAGGAGCGATCGCCTACGGTAAATCTCCCCGCACCGCCAAAAATCTTTATCGCAAAGCTCGCGGTTTGTGGTTGGACGGCAAAATTCCCGAGTCAAGAATTGCCTATCAAGAATTAGTGCAAGCTTTCCCAAATGACGAAGATACAGGTTTGGGATTGA
>JBOFTL010000824.1:0-2179 GCA_051652045.1 Microcoleus sp.
GACAAGTGGGGCCCGACGTGTTCCTCACTATAAAACGCCGTAGAGGGAAAGAAGGAGTACCTTGAAGGAAGATCTTGATATCCTTGACCGGACTCAGATGCCTACAACATACCGCTTGCGGTTGGTGTAGGAGCGTCACCACTCCACTCATACCATTTTTCTGTGAAGCTGAATAGAATAGATCCTTTAGCAGAAAGGATTTCTGGCTTCCCATTCTGTGCAGCTTCATACAGAATTGGTATCAGGTGTGTAGCAACTGTCAGCAACCGACTAAAATCCCAATTTTTCTAACACGGGCTTAGTCGAAACAATATGTCTGTCCAACCCCAATTTTTTCGGCTCCACACCCAAAGCCAAAGCCACTAACTGCGGAAAATGCAGCACCGGCAAACCCAATTTTTTGCCAATTACTCCCTCCACTTCCGGCTGTCGCGAATCCAAATTTAAATGACACAGCGGACAAGGCGTTACCATACAATCCGCACCGCTGTCAATAGCATCTTGAATGTGTTTCCCAGCCATTTGAAAAGATTGCTGAGTCGCATAACTCGATAGCGGCCAACCGCAGCACTGCGTCCGTCCCCGATAATAAACTGGAGTTGCTCCAACTGCCCGAAACACATTTTCCATCGATTCCGGTTGGTGCGGGTCATCGTACCTCAGATGCTCCTGCGCTCGCAACAGATAACATCCGTAAAAAGCCGCGCACTTCAACCCCGAAAGCTTGCGGGTGACTCGGTTTTGAACTTCCTCCAAACCGTAATCGGCAACGATCGCCCATAATATATGTTTCACCTCGGTAGAACCTCGGTAGGGAGAACAGCTTTGTTTTTCTAGCAAACCGTTAACCCGTTCTACATAGCCCGGATCGTTTGCCCGAGCGTGTTTGAGTCGATCGTCCACATGACCGATTACCCCCTGACAAGTGCTGCAATGCGTCAGCAAAGGCAAATTCAGTTCCTCCGCCAAAGCAATATTGCGAGCATTGACAGTATCTTCCAGCAACTGCGAATCTTCCTTAAAAGTACCGGAACCGCAGCAGGCAGCCTTTTTGAGTTCCACAAGTTCGATACCCAAGGTTTGAGTCAAAGCCGCTGTAGAGATGTAAAGTTCCCGTGCCGCACCTTGGGCGACGCAACCGGGAAAATAAGCATATTTCAGATTTTGGGATGGCATGGTAGTGTTCGATCGCCAGACAAAGGATACGAGATAGGCGGAGACAAGATCTCAAAAATAACCCGATCGTGCGTTCGATCGGGCTTCACTATCAGGTTAAACAGGACTTCCGCCACACTCGTACAATCGGCATCTTTTTTTTAGGTTTGCAGTCGCACAAGTCGCCATCAATTGGCGGGCCTAGTGTCGCTTATAAAAGTGGCAAGCCTGTCTCCGCAAGATCCCCCTTTCGGATAAGATTAGATACGCGACTAACAAGCAAGACAGCACCTGCCAGCAATCGGCATCTTAAAGTTACGGCCCGCAGGCCCAAACAAACGGTCGATCGCTAGCAAAACTCAGGTAGCAGTACCTGTACGATGTGTCAAACAAATTAATACCCAGGGACTCTGAGGGAAAGAAATTGGCTGTCAAATTCCCTCTCAGGGTAAGATCTGGATTTCCACCCCGGAGAATTTTATGAGCCAAGACGAAATTTTTGCCAGAGTCAAGAAAATAGTAGCCGACCAACTAGAAGTTGATGCGAGCGAAGTCAAACCCGAAGCCAACTTTGCTAACGATTTAGGAGCAGATTCCTTAGATACCGTAGAGTTGGTCATGGCGCTGGAAGAAGAGTTTGATATTGAAATTCCAGACGAAGCAGCAGAAGGAATTGCTACTGTTCAAGCGGCTGTCGATTTCATCAACAGTAAACTAGCAGCACCAAAAGCATAAAATACTGGTCTTGACTTTCCCTCTTTTCTGCTTAAAAAGAGGGTTCTGTCCGGGAAGCAAAATTACTGAATTTCCCGGAAAATTAGCTAAATAGGCGATTGCCTAAAGCGTGACTTCAGGGAGCTGAGATGTGGGGATGTTTCACCGCAGACTCATCTAAAAAAGTAGTAAAATGAAGTAACTCATAGTAACTACTACGAGCTTTGTACTAATGAATTGAGAAGAGAAATTCCTCTTTTGTTCTGCGTTCTGGGTGTTTAATTCTTGAAATCGAAATCATGACAAATTT
>JBOFTL010000825.1:0-12040 GCA_051652045.1 Microcoleus sp.
CCAATCCATCCTACATCGGTAGGTACGCCGAAGTTTACATATTCGTCGGCATCATCTACTGGATATTTTGTTACTCAATGTCCCTAGCCAGCCGCAAAATAGAACGAAGTTTGGGAGTAGGACAAAGATAAATAGTTGAGAGTTGAGAGTTGAGAGTTAACAGGTAGGGGCGGTGCCAAGAGTGCCCGCCCGAGAGAGTTGATAGTTGAGAGTTAACAGGTAGGGGCGGTGCCAAGAGTGCCCGCCCGAGAGAGTTGATAGTTGGTAGGGGCGGTGCCAAGAGTGCCCGCCCGAGAGAGTTGATAGCAAACAGCAAAAGTTTGACATTTCTTAGTAGTTATTAGCTATCATAAAAATTGCAAACACAAACATCCATCAGTGTCAATCAGTGTTAATCAGCGTTAATTCAGCATTCATCAGCGGTTAAAAATAAAAAATATGCAAACCAAACAAACAGTAGCAGAGACAGTAATTATAGCAGAAAACGTCCACAAATGGTACGGACAATTTCACGTACTGCGCGGCGTCAGCATGAACGTCTATAGAGGCGAAGTCGTCGTCGTCATGGGTCCTTCAGGTTCGGGAAAATCAACATTTATTCGTACATTTAACGCCTTAGAAGCTTATCAGCAAGGTAAAATTACGATCGACGGTATCGAACTTTCTCACGATTTGCGAAATATCGAAGCAATTCGTCGGGAAGTAGGAATGGTATTTCAACAATTTAACTTGTTTCCCCACCTATCTGTACTGCAAAATGTCATGTTAGCCCCGGTGTGGGTGCGCCGCTGGCCGAAAAAACAAGCCGAAGAAATCGCGATGCAATTGTTAGAAAGAGTTGGCATCTTAGAACAAGCAAAAAAATATCCCGGACAGTTATCAGGCGGACAGCAACAGCGGGTAGCAATTGCACGTTCTTTAGCAATGCAGCCGAAAATCATGCTGTTTGACGAACCGACATCAGCATTAGACCCGGAAATGGTACGCGAAGTTTTAGATGTCATGCGAAATTTAGCTCAAACTGGAATTACAATGGTAGTGGTGACTCATGAAGTTGGATTTGCTCGCGAAGTGGCCGATCGAATCGTACTGATGGATGGAGGCGTTTTAGTTGAAGAAGCGCGGCCGGAACAATTTTTTCAAAATCCGCAGGAAGAACGCACTCGCAAGTTTTTATCTCAAATATTGTAAAGGCGATCGCTGATATAATGCTAAGCAATTTACCTTGCGATTTTGCGATAAATCAGCTTGTTTGCATTCGTTTTTTTGCTAAATACTGTTGGTGGTAATCCTCCGCTAGATAAAACTCGCTAGCGGATTTAATTTCCGTAGCAATATCT
Organism: Microcoleus sp.; assembly: GCA_051652045.1. Taxonomy (GTDB): domain Bacteria; phylum Cyanobacteriota; class Cyanobacteriia; order Cyanobacteriales; family Microcoleaceae; genus Microcoleus. The sequence continues at coordinate 1,341 of JBOFTL010000825.1, forward strand.
CGATCGTATTTGCCCGAAAATTGCAACTTTTTTTTGGACGATCGCGCTGCTGTTTCTTGTTCTGAGTTACGATAAAAGATTACCGATCTGTACTGTTCTCCGCGATCGGGCCCTTGACGGTTAATTTGCGTCGGATCGTGACAGTTCCAGAAGACATCGAGCAATTCTTCGTAACTTATAATAGATTTATCGTACTCTACCTGCACGGCCTCCGCGTGACCGGTAACTCTCGCGCAAACATCGAGATAGCAGGGATGCGGCCAGTGACCGCCCGTATAGCCGACACGAGTAGATACAACGCCTTTTAGCGATCGAAATTTGTCTTCTACTCCCCAAAAACAACCCGCTGCAAATGTGGCTTTTTCCATTGCGCGATCGCTAAAACTTTCAAGCCTATTTTAACATGAGAGAGATCGAAATAAAACCCGCTAAAGCGGGTTCTCAAAAAGTTTGCGAAGGCGGACTTTGTACGTACAGCCACCAGTTAATTAATAACCGGCCTCCTCCTCGTATTCAGGAGTTTTAGTCTTCTCAGGAATATTTACCTTCGGGGCCTTGTAAGGCTTCGGCGCTTCATCGTCGGCCCAAGCATCCGCCTCTACATCATCCTCGTACTCGTACTCAACTACGGGCTCCTTCTTGCGGGGAATTTCAGCGGGACGAATGTACGGCTTCTGTTCTTCGTAATCGTCCTCCTCATAATCATCTTCGCCGCCCCAGTTATCCTCTTCGTAATCTTCGTAATCGTCGATTGTTGTTGGCGGTGGTGGCGGTGGCGGCTGTACCGCACGCATCTGCTGTCGCACTTGAGGGCGACTCCATTCCGTATCTTCGTCCCAAGCTTCTTCCACTACAGGGGCTGAAACTCGGCTGCGCATTTCCGGTGCGGGTATCCGCACGCCGGGACCCAATTGATTTGGCGTAGCTATCGGTTTCGGATAATAGCCTTGGTCGTCTTCATCCCGTTCCCAAGGTGCTTGTCCCAAACCGACACGTTCCAGCAAACCGACACTAAGCTGTCTGAGTCTTTCTTCGGAACCTTCAAATACTATTAAACGGTTCGGGCCGCTGCTGACAACTTCCTCAATTCCCAACTCGTAGGTACTGAGAACTTGGTCGGGGATTTGCGGGATTCCCAGAGAAGCGATAATTATAGACACTAATTTACCGTCTTCCGGGTCGAACCGAAAGCCCCGCACCCGGCCCAAAGGTTCGCCGGTTTCGGTAATAACTTCGCTGTTAATTAAAATGCTGTAAACTTCAACATCAACATCCTCTTCGACTGCGCTTTCATCTTCCACCAACAGCACGTCGCCAATTTCGCTGACACTGTTGAGGAACATAAACTTAGGCATTCCAGCAACTGCAAATATATTATCGCGCAGACCGATCGCCACAACTTCTCGGCGGTCAATGTCTACCCACAATTGACTTACCACCCCCAAGCGTTTGCCCCTATCGCGGGTGATTACCTGAGTGCCGAGAATATCGGAGCGTTGGCAGATTTGTTCTGATGTCATCTAGTTTTAATCCTGATTTATCCAACTATATATATTAATCAACACCGCGATCGACAGATCCTCCGGGACTACAACTTCAAGCCGATGACTTGAGTATAAGCTCCCCGTGCTTGAGTGACACCAATTGTACGCTGGGCTGATTGAATCATAGGTCGCCGCAAACTCACAACAATAAACTGGGCTTGTTCGGACTGTCGTTTTATCATTCTAGCTAATCGCTCCACGTTTGCCCCATCGAGGAACATATCTACTTCGTCAAAAGCGTAGAAGGTAGATGGGCGGTAGCGTTGCAGTGCGAAAATAAAACTCAGCGCAGTTAAAGATTTTTCGCCTCCAGACATCGAAGCCAGCCGCTGTACGGGTTTGCCCTTCGGGTGCGCGACTAAATTCAAACCGCTGCTGAAGGGGTCTTCTTCGTCGTCTAGTTGCAGGTAGCCGTCGCCTTCAGAAAGTTCGGCAAAAATAGTTTGGAAGTTTTCGTTGACGGCATCAAAAGCTTCTTTAAATGCGCGCCGCCTGAGAGTGGTAAAGTTTTCGATTCTCAGCAACAGTTCTGTTCGTTCTCCTTCCAATGTTGTCAATTTTTGACTCAATTCTTGGAGGCGTTCTTGAGTGCGGTTGTACTCTTCCAAGGCTAGCATATTTACGGGTTCTAAAGCTTGAATCCGTTTGGCGATCGACTTGACTTCTTGCTGCAATTCCGTCAAATTGATTTTTTCCAGATTTTCGGGAAGCGACGGCATCGGATCGGGCATTTCAGCGCGCTGAGTTGCCAATTTTTCGCGAACTTCTGTTAGTTGTTCCCGACGTTCTTGCTGGGTTTCCTGAAGTTTTTGCAACTCCCATTCTAACTGCTGTTTGGCTAAATGTTTTTCTCTCAGTTGAGATTCTGCTCGATCGCGCTCGCCTTTTTGCAGGCCTAATTTTGATTCAATTTCTGCCAATTCTGCCTTAGCTGCGGCAATTTGCTGCTGTAATTCTAACTGCTGGGCGACCAGTCGATCGATCGCCTCGGCGCTGCTATGTTGCTGCACCTGCCATTCTTGCAATCGATCGCTACTTTCCTGAATTTTCTCTTGCAACCTCCTCGCTTGATTTCCCAAGTCTCCTTGGCGCTGCTGGACGCTTCTGAGAGCAGATTCTCGCTCTTGCAATTGGGCTTCTAGAGCGCGCAAACCCGATTGCATTTGCTGCCATTCGCTGTGACTGTTCGACTCTTCTAACTGCGCCAAAGTTTGGCGGTATTGCTGCAATTCATTTTCCCGTGCGGGCAATTCTCCTGCGAGCAACTGCAATCTGTCCCGCGAACTAATTAATTCTTGAGTATTGCGAGAAATTTGCGATCGTACTTGTTCTTGCTGTCCTTGCAAGCTCTTATTTTCCACATCCAACTGTTCCAAACGCAATTGATTTTCGCGCAAGTTTTGTTTGGCTTCCATCAATTCTTGACTGCGGGTTTTGACATTAGTCGAAGCAAGTTCGATCGCGATTTTGCACCGGGCTAAAATGCGATCGATTTCTTCTAATCTTTCGCGTAAAGCTGCGATCGTTCTGGCTTCTGCCTGCATCTCGCTAGCATCAACCGTACCGAAATGCAAGGTCGATCTATTATTAGAACTTCCCCCAGTCATCGCGCCGCTAGTTTCTAAAATTTCCCCATCTAAAGTTACGATGCGGTACTGTCCTAAATAGCGGCGGGCATCGGTGAGGTTGCTAAACACAACAGTGCTGCCAAAAACATAAGCGAAAATTTCCTCATAGCGCGAATCGCAGTCGATTAAATTTACAGCACAATCGATAAATCCTGCCGCAGCGCGCAAATTTCGATCGGCAGAAAATCGCCCACCCCTTATCTTATTCAACGGCAAAAACGTCATCCGACCGGCCCGTTTTTGCTTCAAAAGTTCGATCGCCGCTGCCCCTACGCTGTCGTTTTCCACTACCATATTTCCCATGCGCGCGCCTGCCGCAATTTCCAGGGCCAATTGATAGCGCGGTTCCACTCTTCCCAGTTGCGCTACCAAGCCGCAAATCCCGCTAATCCCGCTTTGCACGACTATTTTTGCCGTAAACGTACCTGTGGCTTCTTGCAATGCTTGAAACTCAACTTCTAACTTATCTAATTTGCGCTGTCTTTCCCGCTGTTCTTCCAGCAAGCGAGTCTGAGTTTCCTGCTGCAACTTGAGTTCTCCTTCGGCTTCCGCCGCTAGGATTTCGAGGGATTTTACTTGTTCTGCCGCTTGTTTTTTAGTTTCTAAAAGATGGGATTCTTGAGTTTTCTTGGCAATAATTTCTTGTTCCAAAACTTGAACGGATTTCTCTTGTTCTTGAATTTGACTTTGCAGGCGATCGATTCTTTCTTTCACCGCTGCTTGTTCGGCGCGCTGCGGTTCCAAACTTTGCTGAATTATTTCAATTTGATGGTGCAATTCTGTTTGCTGCTGAACCCAAGCTTCTGCACTTGAGGCGATCGTACTTGCCACTTCTCGATTTTCATCTAATACTTTTTGCGCTGCATCGCGCTGTTCCTGCAAACTTCCTTGCTGGGAATTAACATAAGATATTTCGATTTCAATTTGCTCCAAACTTTGTTTGAATTGGCGAATTTCTTGCTCGGTTTGTGCGATACTCGCAGCCAATTGTCCGGCAGTTGCTTCTAAATCCTGCTTGCGATTTTGCAACTGCCGCTGTTCGGCTTCCCGTTCGGCAATCGTCGATTGCAAAGCCAATAATTCCGACTCTCCCAAAGCTTTAACTCTGGCATTCAGCGCGTCAAGTTCGGCGGTAGCTGCGTCAATTTGAGTGTTGATAGCCTGCAATTGTTCGGTAAGATTGGTTGAAGTGCGATCGCCCGCTTCAATTTGTTCGCGCAGCTTCCATTCCTGTTTTTGCAACTGTTGGAATCTCAGCACGGCTTCCCACTGCGATTTCTCTTGAAATTCCGCCCGCAACTTTTGATATTTTTCTGCTTTCGCACGATCCGACGCCAATCTATCCCGTTGAGAAATCAACTCTTTTTCCACAATCCGACTGCGTTCTTCAACTTCCTTAACTTCATCTAACTTCTGCCTAGCCAAAGAAATTTTGCGATCGAATTGCGCCACCCCCGCCAACTCATCAATGATTTCGCGGCGTTCCTTAGAATTCATCGAAATAATGCTAGTAACGTCTCCTTGCAACACGACGTTATAACCTTCGGGATAAATCCGCAAGCGGCTGAGTTGCTCGTGCAGTTGAGTCAGAGTACAAGCTTCCCCATTAATGTAATAATTTGAAGTGTAAGTACCTTGGCGAGTCACGCGCAATTTCCGCGTCACGCTCCACTCAGACGATTTTAGATTTTGGATTTTAGATTTGGGATTGGTAGCAGATTGTTGAGTTTCGGCAATTTCGATGTCGGCGATTTCTGCTGCTGATAATTCAGACGATTTTAGATTTTGGATTGCGGAATCGGGCAATTTTTGATTTTTGCTTTTTGATTTGCGATTTTTTGCGGGAGATTGTCCGTTATTATCAGTTTCTGCGATTTCAAGTTCAATATTGTCGGTGTCTGCTTCAGATAAATCGGGCGATGCGAGATTGGTAGTAGAGTCTGAAGTTTCTGCAGCAAGTTCCAGATTTTCGACTGCTTCCACAGACAGCGCGCCATCGTCATCCTCGTCAAACCACTCATCACCGACACCTTCGAGAGCGAAAGTTGCAGTCACGCTAGCTTCGATCGTACCGCGTTTGTTTTGAGCGCTGTTCACCAAATCCGGCAACCGTTCAGCCCGCATCCCCTTAGAAGTCGAAAGTCCCAGACAAAACAGCAAAGCATCGAGGATATTCGATTTTCCAGAACCGTTAGGACCCGAAACCACGGTAAAACCCGGCAGCAGGGGAATCGCCGTCGTGCCGCCAAAAGATTTAAAGTTAGTTAGTTCGATCCGCTTGATGTGAACCATTTGCTAAGACTAGCTTTGACCCTAGGGTGATGTTTCACAGGTTAGCACAGACACCTAGGGTGATGACTAATGTATCAACTCGGGCAACCAGGAGCGCGCCCCGTACAACTGGAAAACCAAGAGGTACGTGCGACACTTGCAACCAGAAACAAAGAGTTAGTTTTGATACATTTCGTTAAATTAAAACCGATCGCGAGCATTTGGGCGATCTAAGCTGAAAACCTTACTGTCACTACATTTAGCAGAACGATTTCCGGAAATTTTTTGCATCCCCCCCTGGACATATAAAAACTTTCCGGTAAAATCGAAACCAAAATTAATAATCTATAAAGTAGCGAAACAATTTATGGAGGGCAAAACCATTACACCAGCTTCCAACGAATCCAATATGTCAGCTTCACCCGAAAGCGACCAACAAGTATTACAAATTTGGGGACGCGAACCCCTCAAAGGACACGTTAAAATCAGCGGCGCGAAGAACTCAGCCTTAGTCGTCATGGCAGGAGCTCTGCTGTGTCCGGACGATTGCCGCCTGCGCAATGTTCCTTCCCTCGTCGATGTCGCTCGCATGGCTCAAATTCTGTCTGCTGTGGGAGTCAAAATCGAACAAAAGGGGGATGTTTTAGACATCAACGCCAGCGAACTCCTAGATGCTCAAGCCCCCTACGAATTAGTCAGCCAACTGCGGGCCAGTTTCTTCATTATCGGACCGCTGCTAGCGCGTTTGGGATTTGCTAAAGTTCCGTTACCGGGCGGATGCGCCATTGGCGCGCGACCTGTGGAACTCCACGTTCGAGGCTTGCAAGCCCTCGGTGCCGAAGTCCACATCGACCACGGAACGGTAAACGCCTACGTTAAAGGGCCGAACCGCCGCTTGAAGGGAGCCAAAATTTATCTGGATTATCCCAGCGTCGGAGCAACAGAAACTTTGATGATGGCGGCGACTCTGGCGGAAGGAGAAACAATTATCGAAAATGCCGCTCAAGAGCCGGAAGTGGCCGATTTGGCGAACTTCTGTCGCGCGATGGGAGCAAAAATTCAAGGGGCGGGAACTAATACTATTGTCATTTCAGGAGTTCCCAAACTGCATTCTGCCGACTATTCAATTATTCCCGATCGCATTGAGGCAGGTACATTTTTAATAGCGGGAGCGATTACTCGCTCAGAAATCAGTTTGTCGCCGGTCATTCCCGACCACTTGGCTGCAGTCATTGCTAAATTGCAGGCAATAGGAGCCAAAATTATTGTCGAACCGGGTGACATCATGCGGATAATTCCCGCCCACAGGCATTCTGCTACAGATATCGAAACTCTACCTTACCCCGGTTTTCCGACGGATATGCAAGCTCCGTTTATGTCTTTGCTTACCCTGAGTGAAGGCGACAGTTTGGTTAATGAAACCGTGTTTGAGAACCGCTTGCGCCACGTAGCCGAACTCAATCGCATGGGCGCAGACATCCGCGTTAAAGGCAATGTAGCTGTGGTGCGGGGAGTGTCGCAACTGTCGGGAGCTCCGGTTATCGCTACGGATTTGCGGGCTTCGGCGGCGTTGGTACTGGCAGGATTGGCAGCAGATGGCGTCACCACGATTAGCAGTTTGCAGCATTTAGACCGCGGCTACGAACAGTTAGAGGCGAAACTGCGTAACTTGGGAGCTAAATTGCAGCGGGTGAAAGAGGGAGTAGCAGCTAAGGTTGAGGCTCCTGTCAGATAAGCGCGATCGAGTTTACAGTAAGAAGGAAGAAGGAAGAAGAAAGAAGGAAGAAGGAAGAGGGAAGAGGGAAGAAGGAAAAGGGAAGAGGGAAGAGGGAAGGAGGAAGAGGGAAAAAGGAAGAGGGAAAGAGGAAGAGGGAAAGAGGAAGAGGGAAAAAAAGATTAATTCTCAAAGCCCAATTCCCAATTCCCAATTCTCAAGTCCCAATTCCCAATTCTCAATTCCCAATTCCCAATTCCCCATTCCCAATTCCCCATTCCCAATTCCCCATTCCCAATTCCCAATTCCCCATTCCCAATTCCCCATTCCCCATGACAACTGTCAACTGACTAAAATGCCGAACATACCGCTAATCGGTTTGAAAGCCGACCAATTTCGCCACCCGTTGGACCTCGAAGCTACAAATACTCTCAAACAACTGCCGGGTCTGGATTTGATGGTGCGGCAGTTGCTGGGACAAATTGGCGAACAGTTTTTCATGCTGGAAAATCTGGCATCTAGCGTTCGAGTCGGGGAAAATCAATTACCCCACCTGCATCGCTTGCTGTTGGATGCTTGCAAAACTCTGGATTTGGAACCGCCTCAGCTTTACGTGCGCCAGCATCCGATGCCGAATGCTTACACTTTTGCCATGCGGGGAAAACAGCCTTTTGTGGTGGTGCACACTTCTTTAATCGATTTGCTCACTGAGGCGGAAATTCAGGCGGTAATCGGTCACGAGTTGGGGCATTTGAAGTGCGAACACGGAGTTTACTTGACTCTGGCTAATTTAATCGTGCTGGCGGCCGGTCAAATTTCGCCTTGGGGAGCTCTGTTAGTCCAGGGTTTGCAGGCGCAAATTTTGGAGTGGCTGCGGTGTGCGGAATTTACGTGCGATCGAGCTGCTTTGCTTGCTACTCAAGATCCGAAAGTGGTAGCATCGGTGTTGATGAAACTGGCTGGAGGTTCGCCGACTTTAGCCCCGCAACTGAATGTGGATGCGTTTTTGGCTCAAGCGCGAGCCTACGATGATGTCAGCACTTCTCAGTTGGGAGAAATGCTCAAACAAGCTCAAACTGCTCAGTTGAGCCATCCGGTGCCTGTTTTGCGGGCCAGAGAGATCGATCGATGGGCAAGTTCAAAAGATTATGAATCCCTACTTGTGCAAAGTCGATCGGCGTGTTATGATAGTGAAGCCAACCGCAAGGGCGGGTGGCGAAATTGGTAGACGCATCAGACTCAAAATCTGACACCGAAAGGTATGAGAGTTCGATTCTCTCCCCGCCCACTCCTAGAAAAGCTTGATAGCTTAAGGGTTCCAGGTACATCGCCTGGAACCCTAATTTATTGATGACAAAAAGAAGAAGGCACGACACGGATTTTGATACGGATACACGGATGAAATTGTCTGTTGACTATTTCTTCTTCCTATTGCCTATTGCCTGTTGTCTATTTCCTATTGCCTGTTGCCTTGTTGCCTGTTGCCTGTTGCCTGTTGCCTGTCGCCTGTCGCCTGTTGCCTGTTGCCTGTTGCCTGTCGCCTGTCGCCTGTTGCCTCATTAATAGCCAATTTGCAAAGTTACTGATGCTTCTACTTGCTGTTCCCCTCCCACTACGGGTGTTGTAGCATCAGCAGCAGCCATGCGGGCCAGAGGTTGCGGAGATACCGGAGGCGGTGAAGCATTGTTGACTTGAATGTTCAGAATCTCTCCCCGCTTGAGATTTAGGGCGCTTAATACTGCATCAGCTTGGGCTTGGGCGTCTTGAGTTGCTTTGCGGAGTGCTTGTTTTTGAGCGGATTCGATCGCGCTTTCTGCTGCTACAAAGCTTACACTATCAATGCGCGTCACTCCCGCTGCTACTGCATCGTCGATCGAAGTGCCGGCCGATTGAGTATTAATCCGAAAACTAATTGTATTTGTAGCTATATAACCGGTCAAGCGCTGTTGGTTGTTTTCGTAACTGTAATTCGGTCTGAGGGTGATTCCGGTAGTTTCGAGTTTTTCTACTTGGCGCGATCGCACTAATTGTACCACTGCGGACGATCGCCTTGCCGCTTCTTGCTGCACTTCGGCCGCTGTTTTTCCCTGTACTTCAACACCCAAACGAACTTGAGTTTGAGTCGTGGGAATTGATTCGACACCCCTACCCGTAACTGTCAGGGTTCTCAAACGCTGTTCTTGGGCGGCCGCCCCATCGAATCCCGGAACGCTGGCAAATGTTAAAGTTAAGGTTAAACACAAAGCTGTGATTAGTGTTCGGGAATTAGGTTTAAAGTTCGATAAGATAACTGACTTCATAAATTTTATACTCCTCACAGACAACAAATGCTACACTTTTAGTTTCTCGATCGAAAGGCGAAATATTCTGTTCGTTACGTTTTTAGAAACTTAAAATTTTGTTACTTGGTAATGGGTAATCGGTAATTGGTAATGGGTAATTGGTAATTGGTAATTGGTTGCGGTTAGTAGTTGTCATTGCGAGGAACGAAGCAATCGCAGGATATTTTGTTCCCGACGTTCTCCCCTGGGACTTACCGCACAGGTGGTGAGAAACCGGGTTTCTTCGTAAATTTTTCGTTGAGAATCTGAGATTTTTCCGAGAAACCCGGTTTCTGTGCGTAAGTGTTGTTCCCTTTTCCTTCTGTCCTCTGCTTGCTACTATATGAAATCATTAAAACAAATTGCGCGACAATTAAAAAAAGATACTTACGCTGTTTATTTAGCCAGTATCGATCGCCGAGTACCTTGGTATGCGAGAGTTTTAGCAGGGGTTACAGTTGCCTATGCTTTTAGCCCGATCGACTTAATTCCCGATTTTATACCGATTCTCGGTTACTTGGACGATTTGTTAATCGTTCCTTTAGGAATTTGGCTGGTACTTAAGATGATTCCGCCAGCAGTTTTAACCGAATGCCGGGAAAAAGCGGCAGCAGAAATAGAGCGCGGTAAACCCACAAATCAAGTTGCTGCTGCGATAATTGTTGCTATTTGGATTGGACTGGGAATATTGGCTGCAATGTGGGTGAAACACATATTCAAACGTTAGAAATTACGCATCAGGTTCGTAGTAAGGACTTCAGTCTTTTCTCTAATTTTCAAGTCAAATGCTACAGTATAAAACCCGGTCGATAACTAATCTACTAACTAATCGTAGGGTGCGCACTGCGCACCTTACACTCCTAAGTCAAATGCTACAGTATAAAACCCGGTCGATCGCTAATCTACTAATCGTAGGGTGCGCAGTGCGCACCTTACACTTATACTAAATTCGGATCGGCCATCCCCTTTATAAATCCTCCATCATCTAAAACCTCCAGGAGACCCCCACTATATCGGTACTCCGATTAGTGGTGGGAGGAATGGAGCGGGAATTAGGAAACGTTCCTTGAATGCCTGTGAGCGAAGGCGAAAACAATGAGAGGAACAGTTGAGTAATTCCCAACTTCTTAAGTTTAATATACATAGGAGTAACCATCCTTGGCATGAATCCGTTGACAAAATCTGTGTGAAATGCCTTGTACCAATCCGTTTTTGGTTGAGA
>JBOFTL010000826.1:0-2412 GCA_051652045.1 Microcoleus sp.
TAGCAGAAGCTTGCGTGCTGTTAAATTGGTTCGCAGAACAGGAAATAGCCCACGTTCACGCTCACTTCGGCACAAATTCTACCACAGTTGCTATGCTGTGTCGCGTACTCGGCGGCCCTACCTACAGTTTCACCGTTCACGGCCCGGAAGAATTCGATAAAGCGACTATTCTTAGTTTAGCAGAAAAAATTAAACGATCGACCTTTGTAGCAGCAGTCAGTTCCTTCGGTAAAAGTCAGCTTTTTCGGTGGTGCGATCGCGCTTTTTGGTCGAAAATTCACGTCATTCACTGCGGTGTCGATGCTGATTTTTTAGTTCATCCCCACGTCCCCATTCCCGCAGCACCCCGCTTGGTTTGCGTCGGCAGGCTCAGCGAACAAAAAGGTCATTTATTATTGTTAGAAGCTGCCAGCAAACTAGCGGCAACAGGCTTTGATTTTAAGTTAATATTTGTTGGAGATGGGCCGCTGCGATCGGAAATCGAACAGCAAATTTCACAGCTAAAATTGCAAAACCATATTGAAATTACTGGCTGGGCTAGTGGCGAGGAAGTTCAGCAACAACTATTAGCTTCGCGGGCAATGGTATTGCCGAGTTTTGCTGAAGGTTTGCCAGTAGTAATTATGGAAGCTCTGGCTCTCAACAGACCTGTAATTAGCACTTATGTTGCCGGTATTCCCGAGTTAGTAGAACCCGGTGTTTGCGGTTGGCTAGTTCCTCCCGGTTCGGCAGAATTATTAGCTGCTGCAATGCGATCGGCCTTAGAATCACCTCTAGAAAAATTAGAAGAAATGGGGAAAGCAGGAGCTGAAAGAGTTTCTCAACAACATAATGCAGCCTTAGAAGCTAAAAAATTAGTCACGCTGTTTCAAGAATCTAGAGAAGCTGTTTGAGATCGCCTTCGATCGATTAATACCACCTCCTTGTAAAAGCGAAAAGGGAGAGGCAAAGTGCCTCCCCTGTCCTGTTGTAAACTTCTTACTCCCTCCCCTTAGTAAGGGGAGGGTTGGGGTGGGGTAAAAAATTTACGACTCATTTAGGAGTCCTACGTTACTAGCGTTTCCTTATTCTTGGCGAAGCATGGGCGATCGAATTGCGATCTTTAATTCAGCAAGCTCTACCTAACTCGATCGACTCAATAGCCTTGCTCATCCGCACAAGTACGGTATTGCATTTGTGTTTAAATATTCCTCGATTTTCGATCGAATTCGATCCTGCTGTGGATATAAATGGAATTTTTGTGATGTCAGCCCCCAGGTATAGTTGAAGGAAGAAGGGAAATGCAGTCACAGCAATATTTTCCTTGTTCTAGCTTTCCTACTCATCAATGACGTTCCGAGTCCGGTATTGAAAGTGGCACAATCAATTTTAGATTTGGGATTTTCTGCCCGCTCTACTTTAAGACCCATCCTGCTAGATCGGGATAAAATTTTTATAAAATTCAGGAGCGGCCGATCGCGCTGTTGTATAAATAATTAACTGCTAAAGAAAGCCACCGCAGCTTTTGCTATTTATTATGAAACTCAAAAATATAATTGCCGTTACTTTGTCAATCGCCGCTGTTTTTGCTGCAGCCAAATACATTCCTGCTTTGAACCAACAAAACCAAGTCAAGCAATTGCTGCAAACTAAACAGTGTCCCGAATGCAATCTCAGCAATGTCAACCTGAAAGGTATGGATTTGCAAGGATTTAACTTGCAAGGAGCAAACTTAGAAGGTGCTGACTTGTCTGGAACAAAATTGGCAAGTGCCAACCTAAAAAATGCTAAATTGAAAAGAGCTAACCTGACAGGAGCTGACTTGGGTTGCAACGGCATCAGTTTAAATTTTGATGCGAACGGAACAGGGCCGGATACAGATTTTAAAGTCAGTGCCACTCCTGAAAAAAACAATCCAGAAAATACAGCAGTCGGTTTTAATGTGAAAACGAGCGATCGAGGAGCCGTAATGCGTGTAAACTTACCGGGATGTGCTGACTTTGAAAATGCCGTATTTCAGCAAACTAAAATGCCCGATGGCAGCATTCGACCTTAAAGAAGCAGAAACCTAAGTCGTGAGTATTGGGAATCCTCGCCGTTCTACGGCGGGGTAGATGTCAATTTGATGAGTTAAGCTAGTGTTGACCTCCCAGTCATCCTCACATGACTATGATTGCCCAACACTTCTATATCTCCCCCGAAGACTACCTAGAAGCTGAGATGTTGTTGTGACTTGCCATCCAGAGGACATCACGACCACCGAGGATTTTATCCGCTACCCTAAACTAATTATTAGAGTTGGTAGGGGCGGTGCCCCCGTACCCGCCCCAATCGCTAAATTTGCCAAACAAAAACTAACTGTATTGTTGATTTACATCCACATCCAAATTAAACAGTGTTTGCAAAGTTTGCATTGCTTGCCGCCGCGCCTCA
>JBOFTL010000827.1:0-3597 GCA_051652045.1 Microcoleus sp.
TGGGCATTTTCCCCAGTATAAAACGCTGTAGTGGGAATCTTTCTGTAGTCGGAACTATAGATAACAGTATCACGAAGGAAATTTTGCATACCCTTCATCGGGCTGCAAAGATGCCCGCGTCATAGCGTACTCGCTTGACGTGGGAGTATGTCACAAAGGGCCATTGTACTTGTATCTGAAAGGTGTGTAGTCATGCGCCACACTGCCTCTGGCAAACTTAGGGGGTCGCTCTCAGCAGGATTAATCTGAAAAATGGGAACCAACGAACCCATAAACACTACAAATGTGAAAGCGATAATTGCCAGTACGGCCATCATGGATACGGTTCCCTTAGACATCAAGCTGTCAAAGAGATAGCGCAATTTATCCCTGGTAGTAATTTTATTCATGTGCTGAAGTACCTACAATGCACTGATTGACTTGGAAAATTGTTTCCGAATTTTATTTTTCGGCTAAGACAATGATTCGATCGCTTTCTGTAAACTTGACCGAGTTATCTTTTTGGGAATTGAGCGCCACACCGTAGGATTTTGCTCTGTTATTAGCATTAGCTTGCAGGCGGTATCCCAGCGCCGATTCTCCCCGCTGTCTCGCGGCTTCTACTAGAGTGTAAAAATTGACGGGTCGATCGAGTTCGATATAGTCAACGATCGGTTTGAGGTAAATTTCTGAGCCGCCGGCATCGAACAAATCGTTAAACACGCTATTGAGGTGTTTTTGTTCGGCAATTTGAGTCAGCATCAAGCTAATAATTTGCTCGCCGATGACAAAATCATCCGGTTGAGCTACTTGAGCTAAGGCTTGGTTGCGATCGTCGAGCATTTCCGTGACGATCCGGAATTTATAATTGTTGTCCTTGGCAATTTCTCGCAGGTATACCAACGCCACTAGGGTTTGGGTATCCGCCTGCTTCGGGTCGATCTCAGTGTTGGAAAGGACAATTACCTGTTGGTATTGCTGTAAATTTAAGCCTTCTAAAACTTCGCGAGATGTGGGATCTCCCTGTTGGTAATGCAGGGTGAGGTTTTGCAAGTTCAAAGATTTGCCAGAAAAAGTTAATTCGGCTTTGGGGAACTTGGCTACAAGAGTTAGATGAGAACCCGGTATCACATATCGATCCATCTGCTTGATGATTTCAAAAATGCGATCGCTCCAACCAAGAATTAAGGTATTTTCTGGTTTTGGTGGCGTTACTTGCTTGGCATTTTTAATTGCTTTGTGTTCGATCGGCAGTTGAGAGAGTCCGGAAAGATTCATCCGATCGTCATCTTCACTAAGAATTACCAGTCGATCGCGCGCTTCGATTGAGGTGTTGCTGGGTGGGTTGAGTTCGATTTTCCCGTTCGCGTTTTCGATGCCGATGACAGTCGAATCATTGTAGGCAAATAGAGCATCTCCGTAAGTCTTGCCTGCGAGAGTTGGTTCGGCATGAAAGTAAATTTCATCGCCATCAAAATTTAGCAGTTCGGTGTATACCACCGATAAACCTGACTGGCGGGCAGTTTGTATCAAGATTCGGGAAATCACCTCCCTTACCAATACTGCCTCTACTCGATCGCCTGCAATGCTTTGAATTACATCAAGAGTCCTGGGGTTTTTGACTTCAGTAACGATGTGGTAAGGTTGGCGTAACTCGCGCGGAATATTCGCGATCGCCAATAAAGTTTTAACCACTTCACTATCCGAATTGTCGTCAGCAGGGTTAAGAACTACAATCGATCGGGCAGCTTGAATGTTAATGATGCCCAGATCTGTGATGCTGCTGGGATTGCCCGTGCGACATACCAGCTTAACTTTGCGAAGTTTACCGAGGTTTTCCCGCAAGGCATCCTCCATCTCAACTTTGTCCTCTTTGCTGAGGATGACAATGCAAGTATTGGGTTGATTGGCATTAGCTACGATTAATTCGGAGATGATGGTAAACACTTGAACTGACCAACCCAAGATCGCGATGTGATCGGTTTCAATTACTCGCTATCTTCCCTTGCGCAGGCTTTCTAACTTGTTTTTAATGCTGTTGATAACGACGCCCGTAAAGGTACCCAGGATCACGAGTCCGCCATAGGTAGTAACTAACATGACCATGCGAAAAGGCCAGCCTTGGGCACCGTTCATCGTACCTGGATTGATGAGGTGCACCAGAGCACTCCACACTCTATCGATAAAAGTGGGGAGATTGCCACCGTCAGGCTGAATCTGAAAAATGGTGAGGACGGTTGCAATAAAGCACAGAAATGCTACAGCGATCGCCATCAGGACTGTAACTACAGGCACGAGTCCTTTCGACATCAACTTGTCAAAGTTGTAGCGCAATCGGTCGATGGTGGTAACTTCTGTTTTATTCCGATTTTTCTGATTAACTTCCCTGATTTTGGTGGTGTCAAGCATAAATAATCCTTGGCAAAGTTTTGTTAAATAAGGGCAAAGCAAATCTGTATTCTAGTTTCCAATCTGAATGCGAAACTAAAAGGATGTAATTCCCATTTTTGAATTCTGTTGAACGAGTTTAAAGCAATTTAATGCAGCTTAATGCAGCAACAGTACATATTTTCTGCAGAGGTACGTCAATGAAACTCCCCAATTTCCTATAAATAGAAAGATTCTTGATTTATAAAGTTAACAGACCGAGTCCCAGCTACTTCCACATTTGTTGCTGCATAGATAGCAAGTCCTTGCTATTTTTTCTTGATAACTCTGAATTCAACAACAGAATTTAAAAACGTTCATAACTTTGACCTCATCGCTATGGGCTTATAGTAGATCGCCCAGAAAAAAAACCAGGAATTTATTTACAAAATTTTACAAAAAAAAATTAGCCAGCTATTCTTTACTGGCGACAAGTGAAGTATTCCTGAAAGCAGACAATCCTAAATGTCAGAGCAAGAACAGTAGTCCTAGGAGCATCAGTTCAGTAGAAGCAAATCCGACGGTTTGAGGTAGTAAATTATTGCTCGATCGAACGATCGAACGATCGTTACTTATTGATAATAATTCTATATAACTAGCCCTCTAGCTAATTTATCCTCATGTGGTAGGGTGTGTCGCTCGATAATACTTGCCAGCAGCGGGAATTGTTTGTGGCGATGCACCCGAAGCGATCGGGTTAGAGTCAAGGGGTTTTCTTCCCCGGATTTAGTATAATAGGTAACAGATAATCTCTCAGACATTACACTTCCCAATTATCAATTACCCATTACCAATTGTCAATTGTCAGATCGCAATTTACCCGTTGCTAATTCCATTTCAAAAGCCGCCCGAACTCTTTGCCACTCGGCTTCAGCTTGCAACAGTCGATCGCGCGCTTGACCTACATCAAAAACCTGTTTTCCCCCAGCTTCGACAGCAGTGCGTCCCAGATGTTCCAAATCCTTGCAAATTTCCGAAAAACACATCGCCCCTAAATTAGCGCTACTTGACTTCAACGTATGAGAAGCCAACTTCAAACTATCAGCATCCCCCAACGAAATTGCCTCATTCATCGTTTCCAAATGCTGCGGTGCATCCGACAAATATATCTCGATTAAGTCACCCAAAAAATTCGGATCGTCATCATCATCAAGTTCGCGGAGACTGTGCAAAATTTGAAAATCGATCGGG
>JBOFTL010000828.1:0-10368 GCA_051652045.1 Microcoleus sp.
AAAGGAGATAAAGCCGAGAATTTAGAAATGGCAATTCGCTATTATCAAGCTGCACTTGAAGTTCTGAGACGTTCAGATTTTGCTCAGGATTGGGCAATGACTCAAAACAATCTTGCTAATGCCTACTATCAGAGAATCAAAGGAGATAAAGCTGAGAATTTAGAAGCAGCTATTCGCTATTACAAATCTGCACTGGAAGTTTTCACCTGCTCAGCTTTTCCCCAAGATTGGGCAACAACTCAAAATAATCTTGCTGCTGCCTACTCTGGCAGAATTAAAGGAGATAAAGCCGAGAATTTAGAAGCAGCTATTCGCTATTACAAAGCCGCACTCGAAGTTTTCACCAGCTCAGCTTTTCCACAAGATTGGGCAATGACTCAAAATAATCTGGCTCTTGCTTACTCTAAAAGAATCAAAGGAGATAAATCCGAGAATTTAGAAGCAGCAATTCGGTATTACCAAGCTGCACTGGAAGTTTTTACCCGCTCAGCTTTTCCCCAAGATTGGGCAATGACTCAAAATAATCTGGCTAATGCCTACTTATACAGAATACAAGGAGATAATGCTGAGAATTTAGAAGAGGCAATTCGCTATTGCCAAGCCGTACTTGAAATCCTCAGCCACAAAGCATTTCCCCAAGATTTGGCAGCCACTGAAAATAGTCTGGCTCTTGCCTACTCTAAGAGAATTAAAGGAGATAAAGCCGAGAATTTAGAAACAGCAATTCGCTATTGCCAAACTGCACTTGAAGTTCGCAGCCGCGATGCTTTCCCCCAAGATTGGGCAGCCAGTCAACATAATCTGGCTCTTGCCTACTTTGACAGAATCAAAGGAGATAAAGCCGAGAATTTAGAAGAGGCAATTCGCTATTACCAAGCTGCACTTGAAGTTCGCACCTGCTCAGCTTTTCCCCAAGATTGCGCTCAGACTTTATTTAACCTTGGGCTTGCTTACAAAGAAAACAACCAAAAGTATCTTGCATATCATACTTTTGCTGATGCTATAGAAATAGTAGAATTACTGCGAGAAGAGATTGTCTCCGGGGAGGAATTCAAGCAAAAACTAGCTGAGGAACATAACCAAATCTATCAATCTATGGTGGAAGTGTGCCTAGAGATGGGCAACCATACCGCAGCGATTGAATATGCCGAGCGTAGCAAAACCCGCAACCTAGTTGAACAAATCCTCACCCGTGATTTACATAATATTTTCCCCGCAGATGTTGTCAAAGAACTAGAAAAACTCCGAGACGAAATCGCTAGTAATCAGAACCAAATCCAGACTGGTAAAACCGATAACCCAGAAACTCTAGCGCTACATCTTGTGCAGTTACGACGGCAGCGAAATGAATTACAAGATAAATATCTGCCCGTTGGTTCTAGCTTCAACTTTGACCACTTCCAGGCAACTTTAGATGACCACACGGCAATTATCGAGTGGTATATCACTGGTGAAAGCTTTCACACATTTATCTTTACCCGCCACAGCCCCCAACCCTTCGTTTTGTCTGCCACAGCCAATGACCGAAATGCTTTGGTATATTGGGCTAATGCTTATATAGATGATTACTACGAGCAAAAAGACAACTGGCTGACTCAGCTAACTCCGCGACTCCAGGAATTAGCAAAGATATTGCACTTGGATGAGATTCTCTCCCATCTTCCCAAAGATTGTCAGCAGCTAATCCTCATCCCCCATCTTGCCTTACATCTGTTCCCTCTTCATGCTTTACCCGTCGGTGAATTGTGCCTCCTTGACCTTTTCCCCAAAGGTGTTAACTATGCCCCCAGTTGCCAATTACTACAACTAGCCAAAACACGAAAACGCCCCGACTTTACCCACCTGTTTGCCATCCAAAATCCTACGAAAGACCGTCCCTATGTCGATTTTGGAGTTGAAGCTATCCGTCCTTATTTTCAGCCTAATGACTATGTTCTCCCTGGAGACAAAGCAATAAAAGCTAACCTCATTCAATCAGAACAACTACGCTCTGCCCATTGCTTCCACTTCTTCGGTCATGCTAAATTTAACTTTGAAAAATCAGCTCTAATTTTGGCGGATGGACACCTGACGCTGGGAGAAATCTTTGCTCTAGACTTAAATCAATGCCGCCTGGTTATCCTCTCAGCTTGTGAAACTGGGATGACTGATTTTAACAGCATCAGTGATGAGTATATCGGTTTACCAAGTGGTTTCCTGTTTGCAGGTAGTCCTAGCGTAGTCGGTACCCTTTGGGAGGTAGATCAACTGTCTGCTGCTTTTCTGATGATTGAGTTTTATGAAAATCTGAGAAACTATAAACAGCTAGAAGAGGGAGATATTGCGATCGCCCTCAACCTATCACAGAAACGGCTACGGGATTTAACTGTTGACGAGTTTAAAAAACGGCTGGTTCAATACAAGCCTCTAATTGATGAAATCCTTAGTAAACTGCCAAAAGTAGAGTGTAGGAAAGCTGAGGCATCAATAACATATCGCCTATCTCAAGCATATCCTTTTGCTCACCCTTCCGATTGGGCAGCCTTCACAGCTACAGGAATCTAAGCTTCAGACTCAGACGACTCGCAAAACTTATTGACAGCTATTTTAGTCACGTTGATAGCAACTAACGTTGCTAAATTACCAGGAAACGGCATAAAATCTCTCAAATCCTTGAATAATTCCAGTAAATCACCTGTGTATTTGCTACAGATAACTTTCCGCGCTTTCTTGGTTAAGTTGTCTAAATAACTTTGGTCTGACTCTGCCAGAGTGGATCTTGTGTATCCAGACTTAATTGCTAACACTTCTGCTGCATCTTCTAAACTGTTATCACAAGCTTCTACTTCATCAAGCGCAGCTAGAGCATCTGGATAATCGGCTAATTGAGAGCGATATTCTGCAAGTTGTTGTGCTGTCAGTACAGTCATTTAATTCTAACTCCGTTATACTGGAACGATCGCCCCTTGAATCTGGATAATTTTTCCCTCTGAATTTAAGATATAAAACCATTCCCTCGGAATGATGGTTTGATTCAATATTTTGAGATGATCGCTCAACTCTTCAATAGAGAATGTTTCTACATAAGTAACTGTTTTTGTATCGCAGGGTGTGAGGCGATCGTTTTCTCCAATGTAGCGACCCTCACCGACATAGCCTAAACCAAACAAAAGTTCTTCTACTTCTGGTTCAACGATCGGCATACTTAAGTCGTCATCTGGATAATCGATAAAAACAGCAATTTTACCTGTAGCTGTAACTTCTAGTTCTGGAGAAGTCCAACCCTGTTTGTAATCCCAAACAATTGCACCTTTAGTCTTCATCTTCGCCTCCTGGGAAAATACACTGCCCAATGTTTTTCTGAAAGTGTTGAACGGCAAGTAACTTTCGACCTTTTGCTTCTTTTAAGCAACGTTCAACTGCTTTTTTTTCTGGTTCCTGCTACAACGGATTCGGTTTGAGGCGTCCCCATACGCTGGATTTCATCTTCAGGATCTTCGAGATAGCCGCGTGGGTTACTTGCCATTATCCGAACCTTCCTTCTGTTGTTGACCCAAGCAAAGTGTTCGATCGATTTCTTTGGCGACTATTCAACAAATCGATCGCTTGTCTGAAGCTGCCCGTGCCTCTAGAGCCACTTTCTTTTCTTTGGGGATTTAATACTGTTATCAACTCCTGCTTTCCATCCACGAACTCTTCTTGCTTTGATTTTACCGAAAAACCGGGTTTTGATGCGTTTCGTGCGGTGACGGAGTTTGCTCAAAAAAACCCGGTTTCTAACTGCCCCTGGGTACTTCCCAAAGCCACCAACAAGCCCTTACAGCGGATAAATCCCGCAGAAAATCATTCTCAATCACTAAATGTCATCAAATCATGACAATCGTTCGCGCTGCGATCCCCAAAATCAATCAATTGTCATGAATTCATGACATAGCGATCCCCAAAATCCACGAAAATGCGTATAAGTACCCATAAATCAGGCAAAAGACCCCTTGACCCCACCGCAAATTTTCTGCAACATGGTTTCATAACAAAGCGATCCCAGCGATCCCAAAGAAATGCTTTGATTCAGCATTTCGGCGGCTTAAAAAATATGCGGCTTGCGGCAACAGCGTTGCCATATCGGCCGATCGCACTCAAAAAAAATCGAGGGAACAGCTTTAGTTAAAGCGGATGCAGCGCCGAGAAGCCGAGAAGTCACAGCCCCGATAACTAGGGGACTTGACAAACTAAAAATCGGCAAGGCTTCAAAAGTTAGAGAGATTTAGAAGCTCGATCGGACGCACAATCTCCAGAGTTTCTAACTCAAAAGGTCAACACAATCGTGTGTCCGAAACTAACTCGCCATCCAAAATTAGTGGAGAACAAATTCATGGCAAAAGAACGCCCACCATTAGAAGAGATGACTTTGCGGCAACTGCGCAGAGTTGCTAGCGAATGTGGAGTCTCTCGCTACAGCCGGATGCGCAAGACGCAACTCCTGGCATCAATCCAAGAAATTCAGCGCACCAAATTTTCGTACAGTCCATCTCGTACACTAGAGGCACAGGAAGCAGTGGAAGCAGCAAAATTTGAACTGGGTCAAGAAGATAGAACAGGCGGTTCCCTATCGTCAGTCGATGAAGGTTTAGCAGATTTGCCCAACGGTTACGGCGAAAGCCGCGTGGTATTGATGCCCCGCGATCCAGAATGGGCTTACACCTACTGGGATATCCCGAACGATCGCAAAGAAGAAATGCGCCGCCAAGGCGGACAGCAACTCGCTTTGCGGATCTATGATGTGACGGACATCAGCCTCGACACTCAAAGCCCCCACAGCATTCAAGAATATCCCTGCGACGAACTCGCCCGCGAATGGTACGTGCCCATCCCCGTCAGCGATCGCGATTACGCGATCGACATCGGCTACCGCTGCGCCGACGGCCGCTGGTTGGTATTGGCCCGATCGGCCGAAGTTCGCGTTCCCCCCGTCTATCCCAGCGACTGGATTGAAGACCACTTCATCACCCTCGATTGGGAAGAAGATTTGCGCGGCAAAACCTTCGCTACCCTGGTTCCCCCAGCCAAGAAAATGGCACAAACTGGTGCTTACAGCAACGGCAACGCCATTTACGAGCAAATCTTCGGCATGGCAGAATCTGCAGAAGCGATGCGCGTAGCCGGTTCGATGTTCGGTTCCATGCAACACGTCGCTGGTTCCGTCCAACACATCGGCATCCACGAACAAGCTTTGAGCTCCTACGTCTTCCCCTCCGGCGTCGGAATGTGGGCAGTTCCCACCACCTCCGGCCTCACGATGTCTGGTGTCGGAATGTCGGGAGTTGGCTTTGCCGCCCCGATGCGCCCCCGTCAATTCTGGTTGGTTGCTGATGCCGAACTGATCGTTTACGGCGCTACCGAACCCGACGCTACCGTTTACGTAGGCGGACAGCCGATTAAACTCAATGCTGACGGTACTTTCCGCTTCCAGATGTCTTTCCAAGACGGCTTAATTGACTACCCGATTTTTGCGGTAGCGGCCGATGGCGAACAAAACCGCGCCATCCACATGAAATTCGAGCGTGAAACCCCCGAACGTCGCACCAATACTAAGGAAGATGCCGTTGTGGAATGGTTGGGCTAATCGCTGTGACCGATCGATCGGGGGTCACTGCTGGAGGTCTGTGCCAATTTTTTAACCATCACAAGGCCTAGACACCCCATCCGGTGATTTGTTAGGGTTAAACCCAGACAACAACCCATAACACCCCCTATACACCGTTCTCCTATTTAATAGGAACGGTGTTTTTTATCTCTGGTTTTTTATCTCTGAAGGAAAAGGGAATGGTGAATCGGGAATGGGTAAGTTGCGCTTAAATATCGCGCCGCGACAGCAAAAACCACAACCCGCCCAAACCCAAAACACCGCACAAAACGCCACCCTCCCAGCCAAACACAGTACCGCCAGGTAAATGTCCGGGCATCGCCTTAGAAGTAAAATTTAGCTCAGAATAATATACCCACTCGTTGTTAACCCGCCACCCAACCCGATCGCCAAACTTCTCCCAAACACCAGCATCGTAAACCCCCGGCTTTCCTCCCAACTTCATCCACAAACCCTTTTGCACGGAAAAACCGAAACGGCGGTGACTGTAGCGGACCCAAAGTCGATCGATCGTCTGTAAATCCAGGACTGGAAATTTCCTAATATCTTCCTCAGTCAAATAACCCCGAGAATTTTGCTGCATTACCTCAAGCATCTTAGCGGAAGTTTCCTCATCTGCAGCTTTCCAATTTTTATCCTCTAGCAGCTTTTCCAACTGAGAATAATCAATACCTTTTTCTGACTCCAACTTGACATAATTTAGCGGAGTCTCAGTTATAACATCACTCTGCTTGCTACCCGTACCTGCTGTTTCATCCTGCGACTTTTGTTGCGGCACAACAACCGCGATCGGAGGTTTCAAAGCTTGCAAAACTTCTACCGCAGACTTGTAGCGATCTTTGACATATTCCTGAATCAACTTATCCAAAATATGACTTAAATCTTGACTGATTTTTATCCCTTTGGGTAAAGCTTCCCTCCACAACCAGCGGCCTTCTAGCGGATCGTAAAGATCGTCGTGAATATCCCCATAGATATCCAAATAAGGCATCACAGAAGTCAGCAACCGAATGCAAGTTACCCCCAAACTGTAAAGGTCGCTAGCGGGAACAGCCTTACCGTGGCGTTGTTCCAAAGCTGCATAGCCTGGAGTACCTAACTTAGTACCGGTTTTACTGGGATTTGCAGCTACTACTTGTTTGGAAACCCCAAAATCAATCAATACCAACTTCCGATCGCGATCGCGCCTGATCACATTTTCCGGCTTAATATCCCGGTGAATTACACTGCGATCGTGAACGAACTTCAGCAAAGGTAACAAATCTAACAGCAGTTCCCTAATTTTAGTTTCGCTATAACTGCCGTGTTTTTCTAATTCATCTTTCAGATTATAGCCATCAATAAATTCTTGGACTAAATACAAGCGACCGTCTTCTTCAAAATAGGAAATTAACTGAGGGATCTGCGCGTGTTTCAGTTCGTACAAGCGCCTCGCTTCCTGTTCAAACAGCCGGACATACTTTTTAAAATGACCGGGCTTTCGCTGGAACTCCTGCGGCGGCGACAACTGTTTGATCACGCACATTTCCTCAAACTTACCGTGATTTATTGCCTTAAAAGTTCTGCCAAATCCTCCATCCCGCAGCGGTTCAGTTGCTGCATACAGGTCTTTGAGCAACAACTTTGAACCGCAATTTAGACAATACCTTGTGCCTGGTGGGTTCTGACGCTTATCTTTCGGGCAATCGAGATTGAGGCAGTATGTCATATATTAAAAAGGGGCCAACACAGTTACCCTGAGAGTGTTATTTTATGCAAAAGCGCGATCGCCAGCTAGTTTTTATTGAGGCGAAATTCAGAGCTAGAAAACCGGTTTTCTTGCCGAACTCGTTAAGTTCAGATCCCCTTAAATCCCTTTGAAAAATCAGAACCTAGAGGCTCTTTCGCCCTCCTTTGTAGGGGCTTTTGTAGGGGCAATGCCCCCTGCCCGCCCTGGGGATCTCTGGGGTAATAACACGCGCCACAGTACAGCCGTCGCCCGATCTCGAAGGACGCTCTCGTTAGACGCCCCCACAACAAGTATAACTCTCCTGAGCGTTTGACCTCAGACTCGAAGTGCAAGTCTACCTCTATCCAGCGATCGGCGCAAGAGATTTTACTGGCACCTCAAATATCAAACAGTTGGAATTTCGAGGTTTTTCATCGCTCCTAAACCCCATACTTTAAGTTTTTTAACATTGCGAATAACTCTCAAAAAACGCAGTCAACCCATCAGTCAATCCTAATTTATTGAAGCCGCAACAACATCCCCAACACCTAACATCTAGTTAAAATTTTGCCTGCTATCTAATGTTACTGCCACACAACAGCCGACTAATTCCGTCGCGATCGAGGCAAGCGCCCGATCGCCCTCGATATTTTGCTTAAACAAAATTAACTAAACCCGCGCCCGATCGACAATCCCACACACCAAAATTAAGGCACGCTAAAATAAAATAAAAGCTCATCGATCTGCATTCGATCGCAGCCAGACAATTAGCCAAGTTACCATATTTGAGCCAGCACCGATCGCCAATGACAGAAAATTCGATCGACCTACTTAATTTAAGAACCCCCAGTGACACCCAAACTCAATCCCTCTCCCACCCACCGTACCCCGAAAAAACCAGCCAAAGTACCCTGGTTCGAGCGGTTGATGGCACTAACCGCCATCCTAAATTTAAGCTTAGTATTATTTGACATCAGTTACGTCCCTTGGCGAGATTTTTACCTCCGGCAACTACCAACACTCACCAAACTATATGACCCATTTAAAGGAATTGAACCGCACCGAGACACCCAGAAATATTTAGAAACAGTAGCACAATTAAAATCGCAAGTAATTGCAACAGGATTGCCCTCACCTCAAGTAACAGCTAAATTGAAGGAACTCAACGCTTTGAGCGCCAAAACTATCGACGAAGATCCGTTTCGAGTAGCCTCAAAAACAGGCAATCTAGAAAAAATTAAAGACCGGATGCGCGATCGAGTTCCCAACCCCCAAGATTCCGCCAAACAATCATTTCAAACATTCTGGAGTCAAGACTATTTAACTAAAAAAGGCTGGCAGCAAGAAATTGCCTGGTTTGACAGCAGGATCGAACCCTTATTTGCCGCCAACTACTACCGTAAAATCGGAGAAAACGGCGAATTCACAGACAACTTTTGGCTGCTGGACTTACCATTTATAGCCATATTCGCGATCGAATTTCTCGCCCGCACCTACCTCATCAGTCGCCGCTACCCCAGCGTTACCTGGCGGGCCGCCATGCTGTGGCGTTGGTATGACATTTTCCTCATGGTTCCCGCATGGCGTTTGCTGCGAATCCTGCCCGTCACGATTCGCATCCACCAAGCTAAAATGCCAGACCTCCAACCGATTCGCCAACAAATCAGTCGCGGTTTCGTCGCCAACTTCGCCCAAGAATTAACCGAAGTAGTAGTAATTCAACTCATCAACCAGATGCAGCAATCGATTAATACCGGCGAACTAGCAAAACAACTATTTCAATCCCAAAAACACCGTTACTTAGACATCAACAATATCAACGAAATCGAAGCGATCGCCAGCCGCCTAGTTCAAGTAACCGTCTGCAAAGTCCTCCCCCAACTCCAACCCGATCTAGAAGCCCTTCTCCGTTACAATATCGAACTATTCCTCAAACAATCTCCCCTCTATCAAGGATTCCCACAAATACCCGGAATCGGCAACCTCCCAGCAAAGCTAGCCGAACAATTAGTAGCAGAACTGTCCAAACTAGCCACCAACGGCCCTCAAAACGCCTACGAAGCCTTCAAAACCGCCAGCGAAGACCCCGTAGGCACAAAACTGTCCAACCAGCTAGTCCAACATTTCGGACAAGCATTAGGAACCGAACTGCAACGCGAGCAAACACTGCAAGAAATTCAACTGTTGCTAGGCGACTTTTTAGAAGAGTTCAAAATCAACTACATCCAGCGTTTGAGCGAAGCAGACTTCGAGAAAATCCTCGAACAAGCCAAACAACTACAACAGATAGCTCCCCGTTAGCTAAACAGACGGGAATCCCCACACTATACCGCCTCGGTTAGTGTGGGATGAGAGTTGCGTGAGGCTGTGATTCCACCTGTATGCAATCTAATAATCGTAGATTTTAGCAGGGGACGGGTGGATGAGGATCCGAACAAACTCTTGATTCAATAAATTGTTAATCAAAAAGTTTGGTAAACCTCGATTTAAAAACGAAGCAAACTACCGCACGATGACTTTTGCAACTGCTAGTCACGATCGGATTAAATGCTGTCGAAATGACTGGATTTATATTCGATTGCCCAAACTAGGAGTTGTCAAAGTTCGGATGCACCGCCCCGTCCCAGATGGATTTACCCTCAAGCAAGCTAGTGTTACTAAAAAAGCTGATGGTTGGTTCATTCAATTAATGCTTGAAGCTCCTGGTGTGCCTGAATTCACTCCGGACAAAATTACTCCGACTTGGGGGAACTCAATTGGCCTAGATGCGGTACTTCATGAAGATGTTTATCTAGCAACATCTGAAGGTGATAAACTGCCTGCACTCAAGCCACTACGCAAAAATCAATCTAAACTAGATCGGATCTCGAACAAACGAAACCAACGGAAACGGGGGAATAAAGCGAGGCGAAAACTAGCAAAAAGAGAAGCCAAGCAGCATCAACGTATTGCTCGTTCTCGCCAAGATTTTCAATATAAAACTGCTCATCAGCTTGTCAAAACAGGTGCTAAATTCTTCTTCCATGAAGACCTAAAC
>JBOFTL010000829.1:0-4621 GCA_051652045.1 Microcoleus sp.
AATTACTCAACTGTTCCTCTCATTGTTTTCGCCTTCGCTCAAAGGCATTCAAGGAACGTTTCGTAATTCCCACTCCATTCCTCCCACCACTAATCGGAGTACCGATATAGTGGGGGTCTCCTGGAGGTTTTAGATGAACTAATACATTGCGACTCCATCCTTGCTCGATCGTCTGGCGCGCATACCACAGGCGCTCATCTGGCGATTTTAGCTTTTCCATTAAGGCAATATTGTGATACCAAGTAATTTGTGCAAGCACCTCTTGCACAAATTGTTCATCCGGGTAAGTTTCCGCAAAACTCCTCATATATTTGAGATTGCGAGATGAGAAACCTTTCATCTGGGGAAAAGCTTTTTGCAAGTCAGCAGCTAAATTATCTATAATTTTTGCTCCCCATCCTTGTTGCTGTTGGCGGTTTAAAATATCCTGTCCTATTTGCCAGTAAAGCAGCACTAATTCGCGGTTAACAGAGAGTACGGCCCGCACTTGAGATTGTAAAATACGTTCCTTAAGTTCCTGGAGAAAATTACGATAGTCTTCTGAACTTGATAAGTTATTCGCCATCAACCTACTCCTGCATATTTTATTTAACGATCGCCTCTATTTCATCGCGTATATTAGATCGTTTACAGTCGATCGCCTCTAATAAAAAGGGTTTGTAGTAGGAATTTTAGTCCTTTGGCTTGAGGACTGAAGTCCTCACTACAAACCTTACTTATCGCGGTCGATCGACCTAACAAGATATTAGTAAGGTGCGCACTGCGCACCCTACAGAGATTTCATTAATTGATATAATTCAAGATCGCATCGCCGCTTTTTGTTCTGCTTTTAAATCCCGACTGCTAGCAGCAGCCAACTCTGCATCCAACAAAGTTTTACCCGTAGCAGCCAAATAAACATCGTCCAAACTCGGTCGAGATTGAGAAATACCAAAAGTAGGAAGTCCCGCATCTTTTAATGCTTGCTGAATGCTGACAAGTGCGTCACTTTGCGAAGTTACTACTAAATTGAGAGAATTTCCTTGGGCACTGTTGATAATAACTTCTTGGACGAAAGGCAAAGATTCCATTAAAGCTTTCGCTGTTTGAGCTTCTTCGATCGGGGAAAATTCTCGAATTCGCAGAGTTACTCGATCGCCCCCAACGCGATTTTTCAACTCTTCCGGCGTTCCTTCAGCAATTACGATACCTTTGTCAATAATTGCCACGCGATCGGCCAAAGCATCCACTTCTTCGAGATAATGGCTGGTAATCAAAACTGTAGTTCCTTCTTCCCGCAAGTGGCGCAAGAAATCCCAGACTACAACCCGACTTTCAATATCCAGCCCGACAGTAGGTTCATCTAGCACCAAAACATCCGGTTGATGCAGCAATCCAGCAGCTAAGTCAAAGCGCTTGAGAATACCGCCGGAATAAGTACCGGTCTTTTTATTTTCCCACTCCTCCAAACCGAGGAGATTCACTGTTTTTTCAATTCGTTCTTTAATTAAATTGCGCGGTAAATGGTAAAGGGCGGCTTGCAGTTGCAGCATTTCTCGGCCCGTGAGCACCTTATCTAGAGCGACTGCTTGGGCGACGTAGCCGATTTTTTGTCTGGCAATTCTCGGCTGGCTGACAGCAGAAATGCCGGATACTTCAATGCGTCCTTTATCTGGTGATGTTAAAGTACAAAGTACGCGCAGGGTAGTAGTTTTGCCAGCACCGTTGGGGCCTAGCAAACCAAATATTTCCCCCGGTTCTACCTTGAAGGAAACATCTTTAACGGCTTCTACATTGCCGTAGCGTTTCTGAAGATTTTCAATTAAAACGGCGGGAGCCATATTATTTTAGGATGAACTGGTTTTTGATATTATACCTGTTTTTTGTAATCTAACGATCGCCCGATCGAATTCGATTTATCAAAGGCCGATCGCCCTAGTAGAGTTCGGTTTCTTTGATGTGCGCGCCAATCCTGAATCCAAAAACGCGATCGCCCAGGGCCGAGAAACCGGGTTTTTGACGACAATAAGCGGTTACAGCGCGAAGATTCGACCAAAAACCCAGTTTCTTTGATGTGCGCGTAAATCCTAAATACAAAAATGCGATTTATTCCTAAAAAAACTGAGCTTTGAGTTAACTGTAATTCCTCAGTAAGTAACTCAAAACTCAGTTTTTTCTATTAGTAGATATGCACCAAACACCTGTTATTTTATAATAAAATCTACCTAAAGGTTGATGTCGATCGCAATTTTAATAATTAAGCACCGACCTAAAAAACTTGGAAAAAACATCACAGAAAAAACATCAAACTATTCATCCTTGCCAACAAACCAGAGGATTATTTTTCCCCACATTTTCTGCTGTTAACTCCCCTTTAGGGAGTTGGGTATTTCACTGCTAATCAACAATTTTCACCCAGCCGCGGCGCACGTTATACAACAATCTATTGATGATTGCATACTCATCTTCGTTCAGACCTCCTCCCAAAAGTGCGGCTCTAAGTTGTCTGCGATCGTGACGAGTTACCACGCTAGAAAACATGACCTGGCCGAATAACTCTTCGAGTGTAATTTGCGAAGTTGACATGATTTTTTACCTCCTGACAGATTCTTAAAAAAACGTTTTTGCAGGCTGAAGACTACTTTCAATCCTAGTATGATATTTCCGATCGAACTTGTGGGCGATCGCAAACATTGACGGCTGGTGATTTTTTGGGTAATAAATTGTGACCGACACTAGGACGGCAAGTGACTGGGATCTTCGCGATCGAGTGATTTCTGTCACTGGCAGCCAGACACTAGAAGCAAGAGAGATGAGTCATAAGCTTTGTAACTGTAACTCAACACTCAAAGGGGGCGGGCACGGGGGCAGGGCCCCTACCAACTCAAAATTCAAAACTCTTATTTCAAACACCTCTCGACCGTTGCTACCACTGACTCGCCCAACTCTTTGAGGGCGTAGCCCCCCTCCAAACCAAAAACAATGCGACTGGTAAGTTGCAGGCAATATTCAGTCAAAATGCCGTAATCTGAGGGCACCAAAGTCATGCTCGCTAGAGGATCGGAAACCGTGGCATCGTAGCCGGCGCTAACAATCAACAAATCCGGTTCAAACTTTGACAAAAACGGCATCACTTGAGATTCAAAAGCCGCGCGGTATTCGGCAATCCCGCCGCCCGGATACATCGGAATGTTGAGCACGTTTTCGTAGGCCCCGCGTTCGTCAGCATCTCCCGTTCCCGGATAGCAAGGAGATTGGTGCAGGGAACAGTAGGCAACTTGACGGCTGTTTTCCACCAAAGATTGAGTGCCGTTACCGTGGTGCACGTCCCAATCGAGGACGGCCACACGTTCGATTTTCGGCTGTTCCAGGGCGTAGCGAGTGGCGATGGCGGCGTTGGAAAACAAGCAAAAACCCATCGCGCGGGTGCTTTCAGCGTGGTGTCCCGGCGGCCTGGCAAGTACGAAAGCCGGTTTTCCTCCCGCCAATACTCGATCGACCCCATCCAGCCAAGCGCTGGCAGCCAGCAATGCTACGTCGTAACTTTCCGCAGAAATCGGCGTATCTCCGTCGAGGTAGCCACCTCCCCGGTTCGCCAAATGTTCTACTTCCCGGATGTATTTTTTGGCGTGAACTTTTTCGATCGCGGACAGCAGTTTTGGTTCCCGCTGCGCGACGGGAGTTGGTAGTTGCCACTCAATGCGATCGGCCCAGGGGGCTGCTTTCAGAGCTTCGACGATCGCACTCAAACGTTCCGGTCGCTCTGGGTGAAGCATTCCGGTTTTGTGCAGCAAGAAATCTTCGGAGTAGATGACGGGTAGCATCGGTCGATTTTAGATTTTAGATTTTAGATTTTAGATTTTTGGTTTGTCTCACCAAAGCGAAAGCTTTATCAAAAAACCAGGGCGATCGGGCAACCATTTGTGTTTTTTAAGTGGCAGTAAGAATCGATCTAGAATACCTGCTGCCGGCCTGGGAAAAAACCTCGGAAAAAACACTTTCTCGTTTTTACCAATCGCCGATCGAATTACCAACGGCAAAACTATCAGTTGTTCTTGTTTAGTCTGTTGATTTTTCTGGCTACTTTTTTCACAAGTGAAAGACCAATTGTGATATAATTTTAGAAGTAATTTGCAATATTTGGCAACTCTACCGAATCCAAACCGATTTTATCGCATTTTTTGGATTTATAGCGGTCAAAGTCAAAGTTTTAACGGAGTTTTTCAACCTATGAGCACCTCTGAGTCGCGGATAATCCCGACGGATCTGGGTAATGAGATGTCCCGATCGTACTTGGAATATGCCATGAGCGTCATAGTCGGTCGGGCGCTACCAGATGCTAGGGACGGTCTTAAGCCCGTTCACCGACGCATTCTCTACGCCATGAACGAACTGGGCTTGACACCCGACAGACCCTTCCGCAAATGCGCCCGCGTCGTCGGGGAGGTGCTGGGAAAATATCACCCCCACGGAGACACCGCAGTGTACGACGCCCTGGTGCGGATGGCTCAAGATTTCTCGATGCGGGAACCCCTAATCAACGGCCACGGCAATTTTGGCTCCGTGGACAACGACCCTCCCGCAGCCATGCGGTACACCGAATGCCGCCTCACAGCCCTGACTAGCGACTCGATGCTGCGCG
>JBOFTL010000830.1:0-2863 GCA_051652045.1 Microcoleus sp.
GAAGTCCTTACTACTAACTTTTTACACTTTACCTAATGACTGCAATGAGTGCAATGAGTGCAGTGAGTGCAATGAGTGCACATCGCCCCTACCTTAAACCCTTCAGCATTCGGAAACTGCCACAGAGTTTGCGTTAAAGTTGACGCATCAATCTCCTCGCGACGAACAGAAGAAAAAGTCAAGACGCGGGCTTCATCATCCGTGCTTTCTACCAAAATTTCACCCTCAGCAACTTGAATTGCATCACGATGCAAAATACTGATGCCGAACATATCCGTCATCCCCAATTCTGACAGTTTAGCTGCAATTTCATTGAGAAATTCCGAATTGTTGACAACTGCTTTCGATCGCTCTATAGTTGCCGATACTGCATCAGTAACGCGAACGAATTCTAAGGGAAACCAAACCCATTCTCCCGATACTCGATTTTGCTCGACTTTCCACATATAAGGAATAGCATCGCTGTATTCTGATGTGGGGCGGACATAAGCATTGTTGCCCTCAAATTCTTCAACCAACCTTTCGTTATCTGCTAGATCGAAGTGTTTGTGAAGCAAGCAAATTCCTACTTGTTTTTGCAACCCGTGACGGCGGACGATCGCACCCAGTTCTGTCATATTATCTGGGGCTTCACTCAGCAAGTCTCTAGCAGTGAAAAAATGCTCTAAACTATCGAAAACATCTGGCTTGTAAGATGTCAGCATACAGGTTTAGGTTCCCTTGTAAATATTCACTAAGATAGACAATATTTAACTTTTAACGGATTGTCAACCAATCGTTCGTCCTTCTGATATTAATTTTTATTAACAGTATAATTACTGAGATGCCGCGATCGAATAACACAACTTATTGCTATTGGAAAACACAAGCTAAAATAAATATAAAATCTCTCAGATAGCGATCGCATAAAATGATATACCCATCCGCACCTTGGAAGCTACGAGGTTATGCCGTTCAAACCTTACAATTAGTAGATGTGGTACGAGTGCGTTCTCTGGTTCCTTCGGAGTTAGGAATTATCTCTTTCTTGCCGGGAAAAACTTTAGGTGGAATTTATATATCTTCCTACGGGTTGGACTCAGCGATCGAATATAATGAGTTAATTGTAGTCAGCGCGATCGTCAATTATTGTGGCAAATGGGGTGCTTGGGTTTCCCACATTTACGTAGACAATCCTAACTCAGTAGCTGGCGGTCGCGAAATTTGGCATCTGCCTAAAGAATTAGCTCAATTTAGTTGGGAAGGTAGCGACTCGGTAAAGGCATCATCGCTAGGCTACCGCGTCACTGTCCGCCAAGGAAACTGTCAGTTGTGCAGCCTCAATTACAGCAAACAGATTTTAGCAGTACCGCTACCTTTTAGCGGAAATGCCTTCAGCGTCGATCGCAGCAACTTGCTATTATTTAAAGGAGAATTGACCGCTCGCATCGGTTTAATTGGAGGGCAATTAGAAATACCATCAGAAAGTCATTTTTCCTATTTGAATTTAGAGCAACCTTTGCTGACTGCTGCTTGCGAAAATCTGCATTTAACCGTAAAAGCCCCGGAAGTTATAGGGAATAGAGTCGCCGAATTCAGTTATTAGATCAAAACAGTAATACTGCGCGCCACAAACCAAAATCCGCCAGGGAATTAACTCCCTGGCTAATAGCAAAATTTCTCGCGATTGGTAATTTTCCCAATCTCTCAATCCAAAATCCAAAATCCAAAATCAAATAATCTTCCAATCTAAAATCCAAAATCCAAAATCTAAAATCAAATAATCTCCCAATCTAAAATCCAAAATCCAAAATCCAAAATCAAATAATCTCCCCTCTGCCTAAGAAATTTCATCCTAATTTCATGTTGTCCTGCAAAACTATAAGGTGAGTTAAGATTCGTCCCCGCTCAACCATGCAACTCAATCACCCTGCTGCTTCCCAAACAAATCTCTGTCGCGTTTCGGGATTAATTTTGAGCCTTGCCTTTCTCGCTTTTCCCGTCGCCGTTTTAGCCCACGCCGGACACAGCCATAACGAATTTCAACAAAACGCGGAAACAACAGGAATTCCCGCGGCTATTTCTGTGGATGCGGAAACTTCAAAACGCATCGGAATTAAAGTTGAGCCTGTGAAATCTCAGCGATTGGCTGTCGGGATTAAAACTACCGGACAAATTGAAACTTTGCCTGATGAAAAAGTAGAAGTTCGGGCTCCCATCAGCGGCACAGTGGTTGAGTTGCCAGTCAAACCGGGTGACAAAGTATCAAAAGGTCAAATTGTTGCTGTTTTATCGAGTGCGGAATTAGGGCAATTGCGGGTGGAATCTCTCTCGAAAAGAGCTGAAGCTGAAGGCGATTTGCAGCAGGCAAAAGCCAATTTAAAATTAGCACGAGAAAATTACGATCTCCAGCTTCAAATATCAGCAGCAGAAATCGATCGCATCCAAACTCAATTAGCTGCAGCAACCAAACAGTACCAGCAAGAACAACAATTAATCAACAAGCGTTCTGTCGTGCAAGCTGCCAGGGAAAACTACCAGCGTCAAGTTGAAATCGCGCAAGCCGAAATAGCCCGCGCTGAAACCGAATTAACTGTTGCTAAAGAACAGTTCGATCGCGACAAAGAATTAGTAGCATCAGGGGCAATTTCGCGGCGGACAATGTTGGAATCGGAAGCTCATTTTGCCTCGGCCCGAGCCGCCGTTGCTAAGGCCAAAAACCGTCCTGAAGTTATCAAAGCCGAAACCGAAATCGAGCAAGCCAAAGTAGATTTGCCGCTGCGGGAATTGCGCGAATCTCAAGGCAAAATTGCCGAAGCTAAAGCTCAACTTACCAAAGCTTTAAGCCGCCGGGAAGTTCTCGCAGCAGAGGCACAACTCAAGC
>JBOFTL010000831.1:0-7405 GCA_051652045.1 Microcoleus sp.
GATGAAAGCCGAGAGTGGTAGGAACGCCAGTGATCGCGCATTCCCGCAGTGCTCGTTTCATGCGGCGGATAGCTGAAGGTCGATCGCGCGCCCAGACTATCAATTTACCGATCAAAGAATCGTAGTAAGCAGGTATTTCGTAATCTGTATAAACGTGAGAATCCATGCGCACGCCGGGGCCGCCGGGAGGCAAAAAGCCCGTGATTCTGCCCGGATGAGGGCGGAAGTTGCGATCGGGATCTTCGGCGTTAATCCGGCATTCGATCGCGTGACCGTTGAGAATGACTTGGTTTTGCTTGAGTTGCAGTCTTTCACCTTGGGCTATGCGAATTTGTTCGGCAATCAAATCGAGGCCGGTAATCATTTCAGTGACGGGATGTTCGACTTGAATCCGGGTGTTCATTTCCATAAAGTAGAAGTTGCCGGATTTGTCAAGCAAAAATTCCACAGTACCCGCGCCAGTGTAGTTGATAGATTTGGCAGCGGCAACGGCAGCGTGACCCATGCGATCGCGCAATTTCTGACTGAGGGCGGGACTGGGGGCTTCTTCGAGGAGTTTTTGGTGGCGGCGCTGAATCGAACAATCTCTCTCGCCGAGGTGAATGACATTGCCGTAATTGTCGGCAAGGATTTGGATTTCGATGTGGCGGGGTTTTTCGATGAATTTTTCCAGGTAAACTCCGGGATTGCCGAAGGCTGCTTCAGCTTCGCCTTGGGCTGCAGAGAAAAGTTTGGGCAATTCGGAAGCTTCTCTTACCAGCCTCATGCCGCGGCCGCCTCCGCCTGCTGTGGCTTTGATCATCACGGGATAGCCGATGTCGCGGGCGATCGACAGTGCTTCTTGTTCGTCAGCCAGCAATCCGCCACTACCGGGAACTGTGGGGACTTTCACCCGCTGCATGGTTTCTTTTGCGGTAGATTTATCGCCCATCGATCGCATAGCGGCAGGAGACGGACCGATAAAGGTAATTTGGTGATCGGCGCAGATTTCAGCAAATCTGGCGTTTTCGGCGAGGAAGCCGTAGCCTGGGTGAATCGCTGATGCGTTGCGCGTCAG
Organism: Microcoleus sp.; assembly: GCA_051652045.1. Taxonomy (GTDB): domain Bacteria; phylum Cyanobacteriota; class Cyanobacteriia; order Cyanobacteriales; family Microcoleaceae; genus Microcoleus. Next base: position 1,058 of record JBOFTL010000831.1, read on the forward strand.
GGCTGCCGAGATGATATTGGGGATATTTAAATAGCTTTTGCCGCTGGTAGGGGGGCCGATGCAAACGGCTTCATCTGCCAACTGAACGTGTAGGGCGTGCTTGTCTACAGTGGAGTGAACGGCGACCGTGGCAATCCCCATTTCCTCACAGGTGCGGAGGATGCGGAGGGCGATTTCCCCGCGATTAGCGATCAAAATTTTCGAGAACCCCATCTTCGATGCCTAATTCACTCAGTATTTTGTAGAATAATCCTTTTCGGTGTACCGGATCGCGGTTTTTGAGAAATAGTTCAGAAAAATTTATTTTACAATTTGCCAGTATTGGTGCTATGATTGTAAATCGGCAGTCCAAAAGGGAACAGTTGCAAGTTCGGAGTCCCATTCGAGATCGCAGATTTCAGCTTGTGAATCCGTAACTGGCAACCCACAAATCCCAGAGAATGCCGGAAATCCCAAAAAAGCGGATGTGGCGGAATTGGTATACGCGCACGTTTGAGGGGCGTGTGGCTTGTCCTTGCGAGTTCGAGTCTCGCCATCCGCATTAAATATCTAAAACAACTGTTGGCAGTTTTTGCTGTTGACAGTTTTTTTTGTATGTGATGGGCTCAAAGCAGTAGCCGGAATATCTAGGTTTACCAAGGATTATCAGCTTTTTACCTTGAGGAAGTTATACCGTGGACTTGGACTTGTGTGACATCTTGTTCTTGCTGAACAGATTTACATAGGTTTTTAGAAGCGGTAGGTAGTCAGAAACCGGGTTTTTGCGATCGACTTTATTACAGTACAAAAATTCGGAACAAACCCGGTTTCTTTCATGGTGCGCCAGAGCCCAGAAACTGGGTTTTTGCGATCGACTTTATTACAGCGCAAAAATTCGGAACAAACCCGGTTTCTTCGATCTCGCACCAATCGATCGTCGCGCCCTCGATCGCATCAACCAAATACCGAAGTTCAGATAAATTCATGTTTATTTTAGATGAAGTAATAAGTCACTACGCAGAGTTTTAAATATTTTTGTTAAGTTTTTCTAACCTATTTAATAAATAGCAGCCCGCCAGTTAAAGACAACCAATAGTGCTGTCAATCAGGATTACAGACTGTCCTAGCTGTAACAATTTCTAACTGAGTGCTGGTGTAAATTCTGTATGAAGTCACCACTTTTATAATGCCTTCATGAAAATTTCATGAAAAAATTCTCATGAAAGTGCAATTACTGAATTAAGTTGTTATCGTAAGACTAAAGCCTTGTTTGTCACTATTCGCGGAACTATCCACCATGAGAATTCTAGTAGTAGAAGACGATCGGCGTATTGCTGAACCTCTGGCAGAGGCTCTCACCAGCCAGCATTATGTCGTCGATATTGCCGAGGACGGTCAACAGGGCTGGGAATTCGTGGAGGCTTTTGATTACAACCTGCTCATGCTAGATGTGATGTTGCCCAAGCTAGATGGAATTAGTCTGTGCAAACAGGTGCGATCGCAGGGTTATCAAATGCCAATTTTGATTTTAAGTGCTTGCAATGCCACCCCCGACCAAGTTTCAGGGCTGGATGCAGGAGCAGATGATTACGTGCTCAAACCCTACAAGTTGCAAGAGGTATCGGCTCGCATCCGCGCTTTGCTGCGTCGGGGCAGTTCATCTTTGCCGGCCGTACTGGAGTGGGGAAGCTTGCGTCTCGACCCGAATACTTGTGAAGTCAGCTATGGAAGCGCTCCTTTAGCAGTCACTCCCAAAGAGTATCGCTTGCTGGAACTGTTCCTGCGCAGTAGTTCCAGCGTACTGAGCCGAAGTGCGATCGTCGAAAATCTGTGGTCCTTTGAAGAGCCGCCAGATGAGGATTCTGTGAAGGCTCACATCAAGCGTTTGAGACAAAAACTTAAAAAAGTCGGGGCCCCTGAAGATTTAATCGAGACAGTTTATGGAATGGGCTACCGCCTCAATCGCAATCTCTAATACAGCAAGCCGCAAAACCTCGATCGATAGCTAATCGATCGACATTTTGGCGATGGGGAAAATGACTGAATGCAGGATAAGGAAACCTCAATATGTCCGGCAAAATATTTCTATTGCACTGGCGTTTGCTGCTTGCTTATCTCATTGCAAAAGTAGCGATCGTGGGAACATTTGCAACAGCAGTATATGTTTTTCACACCCGCAGTCTCAACCAACAGTGGAACCAAAAGTTGCTAGCTTTAGCTTTAGCCCATGCAGCGAGTCCAGAGACAACTAAAACTAAAACCAAAACATCCAATAGTTTGGAGAAAGAATCGAACAAACAGCGCCCCCGACATAATTTAAAAGATCGACCTCCAAACCACCCCCTGCAGCATTTAATCGAACCAGAGCAAGGTTTAGAATGGTTCAACGCTGAAGGTAAACTTTTGGCTAAAGTCGGGAATGTCTTTCCGAATTTTCCCTTAGCTAAAAACCTCTCTCAGCTAGGCTGGCAGCAAGACTCCCCAACCCCGCAAATTCAACCCCAAATAAACGATCGCCCCAGTCCAACCATTGAAACCGATCGGCCCCATGCTACAACTGTTTATGGAGAGGCTGCTCTGTCGCTCGTACAGCAAGACGGTCAGATCCGCAGCGTTACCGTTCCCACATACATCCCTGACTCGAACAAAAAAACACTGCGATTGCAAGGCTACATTCGAGCCAGTGAATCTACTACACAAGTGGAAACAGCATTAAAACAATTCCTCATCGGATTGGGGATCGCAAAAACCATTGCCTTGATTCTCAGTAGCGTTAGTGCTATTTGTTTGACAAGACTGGCGATCGAGTTGAGCGAAAGAAACACTCAGCGACTCAAGCACTTCAGTGCCAATGTCTCCCACGAATTGCGCAATCCTCTGACGGCACTATGTACTACTGTTGAGTTGATGCAAAGCCGTTCGGAAGAGCTCAATCCCTCAGATATGCAAAAACTGGCGATCGTTGCCAGTGCTAGCGAACAAATCAGAAGTTTGGTAGAAGATATACTGTTCCTGGCTCGCAGCGATACTGCAACGTCTCCCCCCAATTTTGAAGAGATACCTATTCCTTTAGATGAATTGCTAGAAGATTTGGTGGAACGCTTCGGGCCGCAAGCCCGAAGCAAGGGAATTAATTTCGAGTCTCGTTTACTATCCGGTATCTCTGTCAGGGGGGACGCCAACCTCTTAATCCGTTTGTTTTCCAACCTGTTGGAGAATGTTCTTAAATATACAAACGAAGGAGGAAGGGCGATCCTTTCCTTAGATAAATGCAAACGGTTTGCGATCGTCCGTTTGGATGACACGGGTATTGGAATTCCATCTGAAGAGTTGCCATTTATTTTTCAGCGTCTCTGGCAAGTCGATCGACAACCATCTCAACAGAGAGAGAGTTTGGGATTGGGACTGGCGATTGCGGAAGCAATTGTACAGCGACATCAAGGAAAAATTCAAGTCATCAGCAAGGAGGGAGTCGGTAGCTGCTTTCAGGTGTACCTGCCGCTAGCCTCCAATCTCGACGATCGAACCTAGTTCGATCGAGGCTTTGCCTCCAGGATTGTAGAAACCGGGTTTTTCCAAAAAACCCGGTTTTTTGGCAGGATTCACCATCTGAACTGCGGTTTAAGAATCCCCGCGCATTTATGCCGGGGAGTACGTCAAGATCGTCAATCTGGGTTTATTGACACTCCCCCCGACTGAAGCACGAGGGATTCTAGCAGTTGTCTCAGCGGGCGGATGCATCCCCCGCCCAGACGCTTCACGACGAATCCGGCTATTTCTCGAACGCGGTGCAACTCTTCTCGAATGCCTGCGAGCGATCGCCCGTGACTGGAGCGAGCGAACAACTTATTAATAATGATAATCGCTCCCGGTGGGAGAGTCAGGCGACGGCAGACTTTCCCACCCTTACCCCTTGTTTGATTATTATTATTCAATTATATTTATGCACAAAGAGGTATTGACAAAATCTACTGCTTTTAACTTGTTACCAATAATATGCAATAAATCAAAAAAATAATTGATGAGTAGCAAGAAAAAAAAGCGTGGCTCCACTTTTTTTGGGGATTTTGAAGCTGAATTAATTGTAGATCTGTAACAGAACAATAATTAACTATAAAAAATTTTATAATTCTTGACAAAGGCAATCTGTTAAGCTTTAATACTGAAGCAAGATTAATGATTTAAGTATTGAAAGCACGATCTCAGCGAGTGAATCAAAGATGATGATTACTAACCTTTTATGTCCGATCTCTATGCCTTCGGTCCCCCTCTCCTAAATCTGGCAGAGGCGGAGGGGGGGAGAGCTCGGAAGATTAACAAAAGCAACAAGTCATCGGATTTGTTGGTGCATAGCGCACTCAGCTCTAGTCCAATTCGTTTCACAACATTAGAAATAAATTATGGCAATAGGAACAGAACTGTCCGATACCTGACAGGTAATCGAAATGCCAACACAATCCGCAGTTTAGGCGGCGACAACATCCTAAATGGTTTAGGTCGTAATTACGTACTCCGAGGTGGGAACGATAAAGACACCCTCTTTGGTAGTGCTAGAAAAGACAGACTGTTTGAGGATGGGCGCGTGTATCCGGGGCCAACCGAATGCACGCACTCTCGCACTTAATCGCACTGAGCAAATTTCGCATTCTATTGTTTTCATTTCCTGCTGTCTCTGGCGCAATTTTTCGGAATTTGACGCCACAGAGAAAAGTATCGATATCTCAAGGTTGGAGTTGGAGCGCGATCTTTAGTGTCAACTTAACTTCAAACCCATTCACAGACGGCTGTTTGACCATTAAATTTAGATCCCCTGGCCTATGGCTTAATCAGGAGGGGACAAGGTTTTTCTGTTTCGTCCTCCTGATTAAGGGAAGCCACTGCCGCTCTTGGGCAGGGCTGTTTCATTCTCCAAAAAACGAGGATTTTGTAGGGGTAGTGTCCCCGTGCCTAACCTCCCCACTCCCCACCGACGATTGTTCGGTTATTTCATAGATTGGGGCAGCCACGGGGGGCAGCCCCTACAAGAGAATCAAACCGCCCTGCCTCTTGGGGAGATCCCCAAGTTGAGTAAGGATCGTGGATTAAATAACTGGAGTAGGTTGGGTTGAAGCATGAACCCTCCGCAACGCGGCGGCCAACGTTCGAGCGTGGTGTTGGGCCAAGCGTTGCGGAGGACTCGTTCCCGGTCCCAACCTACAAAAAATGCAAGTTATTTAATTCTCATTCCTTAGTGGCGTCAAGTGGCATGGATGCGATGGGGATCTAGACTTCGGCAAAACAGGACTTACGCAACGCGCTCTATATGTAGGGTAGGTATTTGCACATTACCGCTATAAATAGCGTGTCAAACCACTTTTTGCATAAGTCCTGTAAAGGCTCGATCGAGGGTTTTAGCTTGAATTTGACACTAATGGAGAGGGAGAGTTTCCTCTCCGGGCTTGGCTGTGGATCGAGTCACCCGTACTCGTCCAATCTCTACCGGTATTTTGATTGACTTCAGCTAGGTAATTGAAATTAATTGAATCCCTCCGCTTTCATTTTTAAATGATGCTGGATGTGCGGAGCGTATTGATTTGAAGACCAATAATTGTAGCCTTCATTTAAGGAGTTCGGATTACCAGCTAAAAAAATCTGCCAAACAGGAATCATGTTGATTCTATTTGTCAAAAAATAGATATCTCAATCTGATTTATGTGGCGTATATGCCATCAAATCAAAAATGTTGTAGCAATCCAAAACGGACTGCTCACAGTTTTTGCTGCCAATTTTTTCAGCTAATTAATTATAAATTTAGAGGAAAGAAATTAAGAAAAAAAAGATCTTTATAACCCTTGACAAATGCAAAAATTTGGCCTTGAATATAGGTGCGTCTAAAGATTTAAATAAGTCAAAGTCTAAGTGAATCAAAGATTTTTTGATTAATTTTGCCATCAAACAGGTATCTCCCAAAAAGAGACTAAACCCTTGTGTTGCATAGAAAAAAAACTATTCTCTGAAGATTTTTGAGATCGATCGTACTTGATGTGCGTATTGTCAACGGCAATACACAAATCCGAGTCAGCGATGTCATTAGTGAAAACTCAGGCTTTGGCACGGGTGAACTATTACTCAACCCGATCGCTACTGGCTTTACGGAAGCGGACATCAACACCAAGGTTGACGCAACTAACAGATTTACTTTCGTGTTCTCGTAATTGGCAGCGCGATCGAAACCTGTAATTTTATGCATCAAAAGTTGATTTTTCGCCTTGTCAATAAGTTAGTACCGATTAGATTTAATCCTATATTCCGCACCTTGGAATAATTTCACACTTTTGACAAAAAAAAGACCGCGATATGGCAAACACAATTAAACTCACGGAACTTGGT
>JBOFTL010000832.1:0-5066 GCA_051652045.1 Microcoleus sp.
ATTAATGATGTCAATCTAGAACATCAATTAAAATCTTTATCTTCAGCATTTTTGGGAGCAGCTATTCGATCGTTTCTGGCAGTGCCGCTGCAATACCGCCAGCAGTGCGCCGGATGTCTTACCATTTTTCGCAGCGAAATAGAAGCAGAAATTGTGTGGGCGGGTCGTTACAGCACTGACAATTACAACCAGCGTCCCCGGCAATCGTTTGCGGCTTGGAAAGAAATTAAAACAGGCCAAGCTAAAGACTGGACTAGCGATGAATTGAAACTGGCAAAAGCTTTGGCAACTCACATCTATATGTCTGCCATGCAGAGGCGAGTAGAAGCGACGATCCGCCACCAAGCTTCCCACGACCAACTAACAGGTTTAGCTAACAGATCTCTGTTTAATGAAAAGCTGTCGCTAGCTGTGGCTAACGCCCGCCAGAATGCAGAAATGCTGGCGGTGGTATTTCTAGATTTAGACAGATTTAAAAATGTCAACGATACTCTCGGTCACGCTGTAGGAGATGAATTGCTGCAAAGTGTAGCGCGCCGTTTGCTTAACTGTTTGCGTGCTGACGATACGATCGCCCGTTGGGGGGGAGATGAGTTTACTTTGCTGCTTTATAACATCGAATCTGCTGAGGATGCAACTAAGATTTGCCAGCGAATTCTCTACAGTTTAAGCAGTCCTTTTGAGTTTGACGGTAGAGAACTGAATATGAAAGCTAGTTTGGGAGTTGCCCTGGCTCCTTACGACGGGGAAGATGCAGAAACTTTGCTGAAAAATGCTGATGCTGCTATGTACAGAGCCAAACAGCAAGGCCGCAATAACTATCAGTTTTATACGCGGGCGATCGGCAGCAAAGTCTCCGAAAGTTTAGACTTAGAAAATAATCTTTATAAAGCACTAGAAAGAGCAGAATTTGTACTGCATTACCAGCCGCAAATCGACTTGACTGCAGGCTGTCTTGTGGGCATGGAAGCTTTGATTCGTTGGGAACATCCCGAACGCGGTTTGATTCCTCCCGATCGATTTATTTCTGTTGCTGAAGAAACGGGATTAATTTGTCCGATCGGCGAATGGGTACTGCGCACTGCTTGCGCTCAAAATCGCTCGTGGCAATTGCTGGGATTGCCGCCGCTGAGGGTAGCTGTGAATTTATCTGCCTGTCAGTTCCAGCAAGCTAGTATGGTGAAAGCTATCGATCGAATTTTATCAGAAACTGGGCTGGAACCCGAGCTTTTAGAAATCGAAATTACCGAGAGTACGGCGATGACAGACGTACAGTTTACGGTAGGAATATTGCAGCAGTTACAAGCGATGGGAATTCATATTTCTTTGGACGATTTCGGTACTGGTTATTCTTCGCTGTGGTCTTTAAAAAACTTGCCTCTGAATACTTTGAAAATCGACCGATCGTTCGTAGCAGATATGATGAACGATCGCAACGATAGTGCTATTGTGAAAGTAGCGATCGCCCTGGGGCAGGGGTTAAATTTAAAAGTAGTTGCTGAAGGGGTGGAAACAGTAGAACAGTTGGAATTTTTGCAGGAACTCAAGTGCGATCGGGCGCAGGGTTATTTGTTCGGTAAACCGATTTCCGCAGCGGCTGCAACTCAACTGTATGTGGCAAATAAAGTATGGCAAATTGATGATTTTTATCCACAATCTAAAAGATAATATTGCGCGCTATATCGCTCACAATAATATTAGTTTGTAGTGCGGTATTCATTATCATAATTAAGGCTTTCATGGCTCCATAGAGTCAACTTAGTTCGATAATTTTTCCAGACTTCCTTTAAAATTGGATAAATTAGGTTTTCACAAATAGCAGCTTCTGAGTTATCCACTACCCCATCAGTAAATAACAAATCTAGTTCTTCTTTCAAAGCTGTTTGAACGGGAAACTCCAATTCAGTTATCCAGTCAGCCAGTACATACTTAAGTTGAAATTTTTTGACCGCATTTCTGATACTTGTGTAATTACTAAACAGCATTTTTACCTCTCAATAGTTAAAATTTTGATAAAAAAACACTTGTTGTAACTGTTAGCTGATGGTATTTTAGCAAAAGCTTGCATTAATTGCGGTCGATCGATCGAAAATAAAATTAGTTCGATCGAACTTGCCACCCAGTACGCGCTACCCATTACCGAATACCATGTCTTTGCAATCTATTAACATCTTACAATCAACCGATCGAACACCTGCAGGTTTAATTGTTGCTTTGCACGGGTGGGGTGCTAACGCTCAGGATTTAACTCCTTTAGCACCAGCTTTCAACTTGCCAGATTATCAATTTATATTTGCCGAAGCCCCGTTTCCCCACCCCCAATTACCGGGCGGCAAAATGTGGTATGACTTGCAAAGCAACGACATTCAGGGATTGGTCAAAAGCCGGCAATTGCTGGAAGAATTTTTGCTGTCACTAGAGGGCGTGACGGGGATACCTTTGTCTCGCACAATTTTAGGCGGATTTTCCCAAGGGGGAGCCATGACTCTGGATGTAGGGTTAAATTTGCCTGTAGCTGGTTTAATTTGTTTGAGCGGTTATTTGCACTCTTCTAGCACGGTTTCTCAGAGTGTTTTACCACCAATTTTAATGGTACACGGCAGGCAAGATTCGGTTGTGCCGTTGAGTGCAGCAGTCAGAGCTCGCGACACTTTGCTCGCCGCCGGTGCGTCGGTAGAATATCGTGAATTTAATATGGGACACGAGATTCAACCGGAAGTTATCAGTTTAATGCGAAGTTTTGTTGTAGAAACTGTGTCTAAATCGGATTAAAGGCTTAGGATAGATAATGGCGGAACTCTAGGGCAGGGTAGAAAGATGAAAACTTTAACTAAAGCATCGCGCGATATTGCTGTACTGACTTCGGAGGATGTGGCAAAACTGGCTATCCGTTTGGAAGCTGACGATTATACCGATCCTTTTGAGGGATTGAATGATTGGCATTTGCTGCGTTCGCTAGCTTTTCAGCGTCCCGAGTTAGTTGAGCCTTACCTCCACCTTCTGGATATGGAAGCTTTCGATGAAGCTTAGCTTTGAGGAGTTGAAACGCAGTTAGCAACGCCTTTGGTAACGCAAAAAAGATGAGTTATGGGTTTTTGTCTCAGGAATTACGCAAGGAATACAATTTTATGTCATGGAGAACCCGAGCGTTGTAATAATCGCAAAGGCTGGTTGTTCTCCCAGAATGCGTAAATCCGATGTCTGTTCTAATTTCTCTGTTCTGATTTCAGTGTAATTTCAATTTTTTTGCTAACTTCGACGTTCCTCAACTCTGAATTTACCGGAATTTTTCATGCAAGGCAGGCGAGTTTTAATTGGCATTAGTGGCGGCATTGCAGCTTACAAAGTTTGCGAAATAGTGTCAACTTTGGCAAAGGCTGGAGTTGAAGTGAGGGCGATACTGACTGATGCCGCCCAAGAATTTATTACGCCTTTGACTTTTGCTACTCTGTGCCGGTATCCTGCATTTACTGACAAAGATTTCTGGCAAGCAAGTAACGGGCGTCCTTTGCACGTTCAACTGGGAGAATGGGCTGAAGTTTTTCTCATCGCTCCCCTGACTGCTAATACTTTAGCTAAGTTGGCGGGGGGTTTTGCTGATAATTTACTTACCAATACTGTCTTGGCTTCTAATTGTCCGATTTTGCTCGCACCGGCGATGAATACGGATATGTGGGAACAGCAAGCTGTACAGCGCAATTGGCGGGAAGTATTGACAGATCGGCGATTTCATGCAGCACATCCCGGTACGGGAATTTTAGCGTGCGATCGCGCGGGTGCCGGTAGAATGGCAGAACCTTGCGAGATTTTGCCGCATCTAGAATCACTTTTACATAGCAAGGGCGATCGAGATTTAGCAGGCAAGAGAGTGTTAGTCAGTGCCGGAGGAACGCGGGAACACCTCGATCCGGTGCGGTTTATCGGCAATCCTGCAACGGGAAAAATGGGTGTAGCTGTCGCCCAAGCAGCATTGCACCGGGGAGCGAGCGTGACTTTGGTACATTGTATAACAGACTCGCAGCTTTTGGAGGCAGTCAAGGGTGTTTCTCCAAAAATGCGGTTAATGAGCGTTACAAGTGCTGAGGAGATGCGGGAGGCGATGCTGGAGTGTTTTCCCGATGCGGATGTGACGGTAATGGCGGCGGCGGTAGCGGATGTGAGGCCGATCGAGTATCATAGTGAGAAATTGCCGAAGCGATCGCTCCCGAATGCTTTGCCTTTGGCACCGGTAGGGGATATAGTCGCCGAGTTAGGAAAATTGAAACAGCCGCATCAAAAATTAATCGGTTTTGCCGCCCAAACCGGGGAGATTGTAGGGCCTGCTGTAGAGAAGTTGCGGGCGAAGCAATTGGATGCAATTGTAGCAAATCCGATCGACAAAATAGGTGCGGGTTTTGGCAGCAATACCAATCAAGCAATATTAATTGATGCGACGGGAATGCAAGTGGAAATAGCACCTTGCAGCAAGTTAGAAATGGCTCACCGATTGTTTGATTTTGTGCAACAAATCAGCAAGTGAAATAATTCAGATCGCGTTCGATCGATTACCATAACAAATAAGGTTCGTAGTAGGGACTTCAGTCCCAAGGTTCGTAGTAGGGACTTCAGTCCCAAAGTTCGTAGTAGGGACTTCAGTCCCAAGGTTCGTAGTAGGGACTTCAGTCCCAAAAGAATATCCGGCAACCAGATATAGCAACAGCACCCGACGGCTGTTGACATTTTAGATCGCCCAAAGCGTTACGATGAGTCCCTCTGACTTCTGCCTTCGACTATAAGACTGAAGTCATAACTACGAACTTTTTTATGCAGGTTTCGGCGACAATTCTGGTTCCACAAAATCCTGAGATTTCGAGTCAGCCAACAACTCCCTATCTGCGACAGTAATTTCTAATTTAAATCCCAATGCTTCGAGCAATTCTACAAAACAGTAAATTTCCGAACCACCACTTTCTGCCAGCATCTTGTCAAGTTTTTTCCATAGGAGTTGACCTGAATCTGATAAAGTGTTAAACTTAATCCGAGAATCTACAATATCTTTGAGTACCATTTGAAGCAATTTAGGTTCA
>JBOFTL010000833.1:0-1459 GCA_051652045.1 Microcoleus sp.
ATCATAATAGTCTTGAGCTTCCTGACTTTTCATTGCTTCCTCATGAGATTTTACTGATTCCATCAATTCATATATTCTCTGGCAGACACCAGTATTTATATTTAATAAATCTTCGCGATTTAATTCTGCGATCGTGCCAAATAATGAATAAAAATCTGCTTGATTTTTAAGTTTGGTTTTACATAGGTTTATATAAGGTGGCGAACTTTCCAATAACTTTTTAATTGAGAGGATAACTTGTTTAAATTCAGTTTCTATTTCAGCTTCCTCCTCCCAAGCTAAATCTCGATCGTTAAACGCTTTATCCAAATCATCCTGACGGTAAGATTTAACACCTTCTTCGAGAAAAAGTAAAAGTAGAGCTACAAACTCTACATCTTTCATTTGCTTTCTCGCTCTAGCAGGAATTGAGGGAAAATTTTCCGGAAGAATAGAAGCCATCCAGTCAGTTAAATCTTCTACAGTAGTTATAAATCCGCCACTAAATTTAGCGTGACGAAGTTCTTGAGGAGTTAACTTGCTTACATTCCGGTTAATACGGTTAAATATATCATTAATGATTCCTTCATCGTTTGAGGGGACATATTCAACAGCAAACTGATATTTCCAAAAGTTTTGCTTGACTTCATTTTCTAATTCTTTAAAAGATTTACCACTCAGTCTCGTCAAGGTTGCTTTTTCGCCAACAGGAAATTTATTTTCTGCGAACTCAAACAAAGTTGATAACCTTTGTTTGCCATCAACAACACTATACTTAGATATGCCTTGTTCGGTAATTTCTTGATACAAAAAAATAGCCGGGGCGGGATATCCATTAAGTACAGTATCAATAAAAAAGTCTTTATATTCTTGATTCCAAACACTACGTCTTTGATAAGGTGGTTCAAGATCGAGAAGCTTTCGCGTGTAAAGATCCCAAAACCAAGAAACAGTTTGAAAATTAATGGCTCGACTCATCTGATTTGTTACGCACTAGGGTAAACTGTTAATTTCAATTATATACTATAACGGCTCTGCCAGAATTTGACCGATCGCTCTTCCTTATCAAATAAATCATGAACGATACATCAACTCACAACATCCCCCCGCATACTTGGAAACGCCCGATCGGTCTGGGTTGGGACAACCCCTACACAGTCCGTTACGCCAGCAATCTCGACGATGGCCCCTGGCACGGAATGCCTTTGGGCGGCTTCGGCGCAGGCTGCATCGGACGATCGCCCCGAGGTGATTTTAACCTCTGGCACATTGACGGTGGCGAGCATATTTTTCGCAATTTACCCGCTTGTCAGTTCAGTGTTTTTGAAGAAACAAAAGGTAAAAAACAAGCCTACGCACTCTGCACTGAACCTCCGGCAGATGGCAGTTTATCTAGTTGGAAATGGTATCCTCATGAAGGGAGAAGGAAGAAGGAAGAAGGAAGAAGGACAGCGGGCAATGTGCAAGATGCAGCGGATGA
>JBOFTL010000834.1:0-6015 GCA_051652045.1 Microcoleus sp.
TTAGTGGGGCTGGATGTGTTCCTCACTATAAAACGCCGTAGAGAGAAACTTTTGGAGTATCTCGAAGGAAGATCTAGATATCCTTTACAGGACTCAGATGCCCAAACTATATTGCTTGCAATTAGTGTGGGAGCGTCACCTTATTTGCAACCCCATCTTGATGCTGCCATAAGTTCGATCTGAAATTCCGACAGGGGTTTAAACCCCTACCGGAATTCGGGAAAAAGCACGAGGAGTTTGACACCGCAACAATAACTTCGATCGCCCTGTTATATTTGTCACTGATGAGTTGCCGCTGCACGAAGGCTTCAGCTTCAGGCGGTAGAATGATTTGCATGGCTTTGACACGGGGATTTTATCTATTGTAGGCGATCGCGCTCTACGTCTTCTTGCAGGCCGATCGAGTGTAATTTTTTACCATTTGCGACGGGAAACGCTAAACTCAAAATGGACAAGTATTTAAATTGAACAGACATCTCCACCAACTAGGTTTTTGTCTAGACAGGGTAAGGCTTTCAGATTTTTTTTGGATATGTCTCAGGTAAAATTAACCTCAGTTCAGCAGACTCAACTATTAAAAGCTTTGTCAGGGACATCTATTGTTAAAAACTAGGGAAAACAGTAACTGTACTTCCCTTCTTCCTTCTTGCTTCTGTTAGTTGTCAAATGTCAATTCTTCACTGTCAACTGAAGAATTTTTTCTGTCAACTGTCAACTGTCAACTGACTTCTGCCATATCAATCGCATTCCATGTCAAACAAGTTGCCCTGCATTCTGTTGGTTGATGACGAACCAGCAAATTTGATTCTTCTGGAAGAGTTGTTGCATCTCAAAGGATACTCTACTGTTTCGGCCCTATCGGGTTTTGAAGCGCTGGAAATAGCGCGGAAATCTCAACCTGACTTGATTTTACTGGATGTCATGATGCCGGAAATGGACGGTTTTGAGGTGTGTTCGCGCCTGCGGCAAGATGCGGTTTTGCAAACCGTACCGGTGATTTTTTTGACAGCCCTTGATGATGATATGTCTCGCCTCAGAGGCTTGGAAATAATGGCAGATGATTATTTAACTAAGCCTTTTAACAGCCGCTTGATGCTGGCAAAAATTGAAAGTATTTTGCAGTTAAATCAAATGCGATCGCAAGCTGTAGTTTCTGATTTTAACCAGCGAGTTAAAGAGCAAAGCAAACAGCAAATCTTTGCTGCTTGGGAAGCTAACGAGTATCTTGCAGAAAAGTTTCAGCTATTCGTACCCGAGCAGTTGCTGGAAAGAATCGCGCCTCAAGGAGTAGAATCTATTCAATTGGGAAATATCACGGAAGAAGAACTAACTATTTTATTTTGCGATATTCGGGGTTTTACTGCGATTGCCGAATCTCAAGAAGCCAGAGAGACTTTTGAATGGCTGAATGCTTTTTTTACTGAAATGAATGATAGCATCAATTCCCACAGGGGTTTTATCGATAAATATTTGGGCGATGCAATTATGGCCGTATTCGATCGACCGCAATCTCATGCTTTAGATGCGATCGAAGCAGCAATCGCCATGCAAGAAAGCTTGCAAAATTTTAATGCTAGCCGCCACAAATATAATTTAGAACATCCCGTTAATATCGGCACGGGAATTCATACGGGAATCGGGACGATCGGAACTTTAGGTTCAGCTCGCCGCATGGATTCTACGGTGATTGGAGATGTGGTAAATACGGCTTCTCGATTGGAAAATTTGACTAAAATCTACGGCTGTCAAATGATTGTCAGCGAGTCTACGATATTGCAAGCTAGAGAATTTATTAATGAGGGCAGCGAACTGTCAAATTCCCAAAGCTGCTTGTTATTAAAGTGCGATTTAGAAAGGGAAACACAGGATGGCGCGATTTCCCCCATGACCGATGCGATTTCAGAAAACCCTAGTGCGATTCACAATTATTATTATCGCTGGATCGATCGAGTAACGCCGCGCGGCAAACAGCAGCCTATTGAAATTTACGAAGTCTGGGCGACCACCAGTCCTGATGCTGAGAAAAAGCTCTTAACTCAGCCACTATTTGATAAAGGTATTCAAGCATGGCAAGCAAATAAATTTGTAGCTGCTTTGGGATATTTTCAGCAACTTTTGGAACGCAATCCCGCAGATACTGTTGCTGCTTTTTATAGAGAAAAGTGTCAGGAAAAACTCGGCTTAATTCCTGCAAACAGCAATTAGGAAACTAGGTAATTATACTACCTAATTTGTTACTTACCCCGCAATATTATTTCGCCAAAGTGCGTTCGCTCGATAATATGAGCCAGCAGCGAGAGTTGTCAAGCGGCGAGACACCCTAAACCCGGAAATATTCGTCAGGGGGATGCGAGAGGGATCGGGCTCTGGTGGATTAGCTGGAAAAAACGCCTCAGACTATTGAGTCGTGCTAATACCAGTTCTCTAAAAGTCTGCTACAATCCTTGACCCCCCCTAACCCCCCCTTATAAAGGGGGGGGACAAGAACACTGTTGCATTCTTTTTTAAAATTGGTATAAACTGCGCGTCCCAGAAAATGGAATTGCGACAATTCTGTGAAAAAGATGAAATATGTTCGTAAGGAACAGCAAAAATTCTAGAATCAAAAACTCAGTCTCAAAATATTAACCACTTCTCCAAACAACAAAGTCCGGGATTAATTATGGGAGAACACAAGTGCATTGGCATTCTCACAAGCGGAGGCGACTGTGCGGGTTTAAATGCCGTAATTCGAGCCGTAGTCTACCGCGCCACGGGAAAATATAATTGGAAAGTTTTGGGAATTCGTCAAGCCACTAACGGATTGATGAGTCGCCCCCCGCAAGGGATTCCCTTAGATATCGAAAAAGTAGATTCTTGGCTGACGATCGGCGGTACCATGTTAGGCACGACAAATGAGGGAAATCCTTTTGCTTATCCGATGTCTGACGGCACGCTGCGCGATCGCTCTGATGAGATTATTGAAGGCTACCATCTATTGGGTCTTGATGCTTTAATCGGGATTGGTGGCGACGGTAGTCTGGCGATTCTCAGAAAGATCGCCCGACAAGGCAATTTAAACTTAGTTGGCATTCCTAAAACTATTGATAATGATGTGGGAATTACCGAACGAGCGATCGGCTTTGATACAGCAGTTAATATTGCTACAGAAGCACTCGATAGCCTGCATTTTACCGCTGCAAGTCACAGTCGCGTCATGATTATTGAAGTTATGGGTCGCGACGCCGGACATATTGCAATTAGTGCAGGCATTGCTGGGGGTGCAGATGTAATTTTAATTCCCGAAATTCCCTACAAATTGTCCAATATTTGTGACAAAATTCGAGAGCGTCAAGAGCAGGGAAAAAACTACTGTTTGATCGTAGTATCAGAAGCAGTTCGCAATGAAGCTGGCGAGCAAATCATGCACACAAATCGCTTGGGACAAAAGCGGTTGGGCGGTATCGGTCAATATTTAGCTGATGCAATTTCTGAGTGTAGCGGTGCAGAAACGCGAGTGACTGTTTTGGGACACATTCAACGCGGGGGAAAGCCTTCGCCGCTAGAAAGAGTGATAGCTTCTGCTTTTGGAGTAGCAGCAGTCGATCTAATTGCGGAAGGAAGATTCGATCGCATGGTAACTTGGCAGCAGCGCGAAGTTATGAACGTTCCTTTGGAAGATGCGATCGCCAAATACAGGGCCGTAGAGCCTGAGAGTACCCTGGTGAAAACAGCTCGCGGTTTGGGCATTTGCCTGGGGGATTAACGAGTAACAAATTGAGTGCGATCGAACTATTAACTGGCAGGCATAATCACGATTGCCGGAACAGTAAAGATGCGATCGCACTCAATAATTCCCTGCATTCATCCGCAGTTAACAATTCACCAGCATTCCGGTTGATACAGTTATCAATATAATGCGCTGCTTTAATTTGCTCTGGCACTTTGTAGCCTTCCCAAACTTCTTTATCGGGAATCACAAACAGCAAACTTGACAGCATCTTTCTTGGCAAAATTACAGAATTATGGTAAGTTTCAAACAACACCTCTGTTGAACCCGACAAAAACTGACCGATCTCAAACTCTGGTGAATTAAGAGCTTGCTTTAAAGCTTGTAAAAAAATATATTGATAAACTGCAACTGAGCTATAATCTTCTAATAGAGTTTCAGCGAGCTGTTCTTGAAAAAAATCGATATCTTCACTTTGGCAGTGCAGCATATCTGGCAAAGGCAAAGCCGAATTTTCGGGATGGTTGACTCTACCCCAAATGTGCGTGACAACGTGGTCCCTACTTAAAGTCCGAAAGTCCATATAGTAGTAGAAGGAATTAGAAAGAAGGAAGGCACGACACGGATTTTGACACGGATACACGGATGAATTATTTAACGTGCGTCGCCGCCAAAAGAAAAGAAGGATTAAGCAAAAAGCAAGAAAGAGGAAAAATTATGAAAAAGAGGAAAAATTGAAGGATTTTAACCTTGGCAGATTAATTTCTCTCAAATCTTCCCCTTCCACCTCTTTTAGATTAGTTGTAGCTTGCCATTCCTGGAAGAGGAATCACCCGATCGGATTATCTTAGATCGTGATGCGCGTCATCTATAAACCAATACGGTTCAGTTAGTGTTCAAAAACAGATCGTATGCGTAGGTTGGGTTGAGGAACGAAACCCAACACAATCGCTGAAACGTATCGATCTATAAACGGTCGAGCTACATTGATTTTTCGAGATACGGGATCGCTGATATCTATAAGAAAAACGACAGATACCGTAAACCAGCTTCGATCGAGATATTTCATGTGTAATACGTAGGGTGCGCACTGCGCACCTTACCTTATATTTAATCTGTAGGGCTTGCACTGCGCACCAAGCCCTATATTCATCGTGTCAAACTATTTTTTGCGTAAGTCCTGTATAAATAACAACGGAGACTATTTGTGAGAGTACGAACCTATGAAATTGGCGATACCCAAGAAATTGTGCAACTGTTTTACGACACCGTGCACGAAGTAAACATTCGCGATTATACAAAAGCGCAAGTAGATGCTTGGGCTCCAGCAGATATCGATGTGGAAAGTTGGACTAAGAGTTTGAGCAATAAATTTACCTTTGTAGCAGAAGAGGGCGGTAAAATAGCAGGTTTTGGGGAATTAGAAGCTAACGGTCATGTCGATCGATTTTACTGTCACAAAGATTTTCAAGGAAAAGGAGTCGGCACACAAATTTTAGTAAGCATAGAGTCGCAAGCTAAAAGTTTAGGAATTCAAAAGTTGTTTGTAGAAGCTAGCATTACAGCTAAACCTTTTTTTGAACACAAGGGATTTAGAGTATTAAAACAACAAGAAGTAGAGCGGAGGGGGCAAAAATTTATTAACTTTGTCATGGAAAAATTTATCTAACAAGTTTCGGAGTCAAACTAAGATGTAAAATTAGATCGCATAATTTTGAGGAGGAGTGCGATCGTGACAGAAGCTACCAATGTTTTGGGCACAAAATTAGAAATTTGCTGTACCTCACCGATGACGGGTTATTATCGGGACGGCAAATGCAATACCGGCGGCGGCGATTTGGGGGCTCACATTGTTTGCGCCCAAGTGACAGAAGAATTTTTAAAATACAGCAAAAGAAGGGGAAACGATTTAAGCACTCCAGTTCCCGACTTTAAATTTCCGGGATTGAAACCTGGGGATAGGTGGTGTTTGTGCGCTTCTCGATGGAAGGAAGCAATGAGGGCTGGATGCGCGCCTCCTGTGGTTTTAGCGGCAACTCACGTATTAACTTTGGAATACGTTTCTTTTGATGAATTGAAGGAACACGCTGTCGATCGTCCTGCTGATTCTAGTGATGAATCTTAGGGAGGTAATTAGGGGCGATCGCTCTTAAATATTAACTATTTTAGTCCCAAGAAACCGAGTTTTTTTGAGATTTTATGCTGGTAACGAGTAACTTCCTGAAAAACCCGGTTTCTGCTTCAGCACAGAGGAATGGGGAAGTTAAGTTTCAATCCCCGTAAGGGGAAAAGGTAGTGAGTGACGT
>JBOFTL010000835.1:0-13094 GCA_051652045.1 Microcoleus sp.
CATCACCGGAATCCCATAATGCAGGAAAGTTTTAAAAGAAATCCGGCGACCGTGCTGCTCGGAAATTCCCGCCGCCACGATATTAGAAGAAGCTCCTACCAAAGTGCCATTGCCACCTAAAGTTGCTCCGTACATCATCGCATAAAATAGCGGTAGGACTTCAACAGGAAACTGCCCTGCAAAATCGGGAGCGAGCACTTCGGCAGGTGCGAGCCCGACGTTGACAACGTACTGTTTTAACAGGGGAACCATTGCTACTACCAGGGGAATATTTGGCACTACGCTTGACAGCAAGCCTACGAAAAATATCAAAACTAAAGAACCGAGGAAAATATTTTTGCCTAAAATAACTGCTAAGACTCCAGATATGCCGCCAATAACTCCGGTTTTTTCCAAACCGCCAATTATCACAAAAATTGACATAAAAAATAACAGGGTACTCCAATCTAAATCTCGCAAAATATTGTTAAGATAATCTATTTTGGAGTGGTGAGCTAATAGCATTGCCAAACCAGCGCCCAACAAAGCAACCGCCGCTGGTGAAAGGGGTACGGGCAGCGATTCCCCTACTACAAAAAATGTCAGCACGAAAGCTATAATTACCCCTCCCACTGCTAAAACTCGCGGATGATTGATTTTGGGGTGTGGCAAATGCTCTAAATCGTCTAAGTTTTTATGCCAAATGTCTCGAAACAGCCAAGGCAACATTACTACTATAACCCCTACGGCGATCGCCCCACCCAAACTTAATTTTAGCAAGTAATCTGCGAAGCTCATGTTAATCGCATCGCCGACAATAAATGTCGCCGGATCGCCCACGATTGTCAGCAATCCCGAACTGTTAGCTACAAATACCATTAAAATCAGTAACGGCACAAAATCTACCCCGACTTCTTCAGCCATTGGCGGAATTAACGGTGCTAGCAGCATCACAGTCGTCGCGTTTGGCAAAACGGCGCAAATAGGGGTAGTAATTGCTACAATTCCCAGCAACAAATTTTTACCTTTACCTTTTGCCAACAGCACCATTTGAGTTGCCAAGTAATCGAAGATTTTGGTCGGTTCAAAGGCTCTCACCATGACCATAACTCCGAAAAATAATACCAGGGTTCCGTGACTGCGACCGATATATTCGATCGCGTCTTTTAAAGTCATAACGTGGGTAAAAACCAGGATTATCGCTCCCAAAAAAGCAGCGATTGTCAGGTGAACCCACTCTGTCATTACTAAAAAAATGACACCGATAAAGATTGTCGCAGCGAGAGCAGCTTGTATGTTTTCCATTGGTTTTCCCTGTTACATTAAGGCTTATAAATTAATTGTCACTTTTCTGGACTCATCTGTCTGAAACAGGTTACTATATTGAGAGGAATTTGTCAATCATCTGAGGTGCAGATCTTTAGCGCCGGCAATCTAAAATCATCTCGCAGAGGCTGTAAAAAATCCCTGGCAAACTATTATTTTTAGGAAGGGCAAGATGCCAGAATTTCGATCGGGCGATCGGGCGATCGCTCAACTACAATGAGTTATGGGCAAGTGCTGTCAAATTCCACCCCATCCCTAAATAATGAACTGCAAAAAAGCGATCGCCGATACAATCGAATTATCCCCAACACGAGAATTAAATCTGGACGCTGGGTAGAAAAATAACAAGCACTGATGCCTGACTGCATTCAGCACTCAAAAATTGCAATAAACACAAATAATATTTAAGTTCTCTTTTATTTAGCCTGTCACTCCAACCGCATCTTTCTCTACCTGCGGCCTCTACCTGCACCGTCGCGTTCTAAGTCATAAAGCACTTTTTCCACATACCATTTCTCAGACTTTCCGGGATACCTATTTCTAGCATAATTCAGCAGTCGTTCGGCTAAAGCTTTGTCTCCTTTGACTGCTCGCAACAAAGTTCTATCTATCCTATTATCTGTATTCTGGGAGTCCCGCCAGATCCAATACGCGATCGTCGCAATTACTGCTAACAAAGCTAGGGTGATTATTGCTTTCATGGCTTACTTATTAATTAGATCCTCGGATCGGACATCTCAAAATAAGACAATTAGGGAAAGGCGAGATGCCAGGGGCGCGTTTTCAAACTGCTCCTGGAGATTCAGCTACCCCTAAATTCCCCTTAAAAAGGGGGACTTTGAAACCATTTATCCCTGCTTTTTAAGGGGGGGGCTGGGGAGATATTTGAAATTGAAAACGCACCCTAAGCCTTAATACCACAAGACTTAATTAGAGATACCGATTATTCTATTCGATCGCTAGATAGCGTGACAATATTTCATCGCGATCGGATACAATTTTTAATACTTTAGCTCGCTGAGAACTCGATCGTATAGCAATTTTCAGTACAAGAGGATACGCAAGAGGTTATCAATTACCGCTATCCCGCGTTTCTCGTAATCGCCAACTCATGAAACATTAACAGGGACAAAAAGAAATCCGCCATAAAAATCAAGACCCAAGAAGTAACTACGGCCGCCGTCGCCGCTTTTCCTACTCCTTTACCTCCCCCCGTAGTTGTCAGCCCCCAGCCGCAACCGACGATCGCAATTATTAACCCAAAAATACAGCTTTTAATCGCTACAGTTATTAAGTCCCACGGCCCTAAAAAAGTCCGCACCGATTCTAAAAACACCGACGATTCCACATCGTAAAAATTAACTGCTACAAACAGCCCGCCAAACATCCCGATCGAGACGGCAAAAATTGTTAAAATTGGCAGCATGATGCAGCAAGCTATCACGCGCGGTACTACTAAGTAATCAACGGGATTTGTTCTCAACATATACAGGGCATCTATTTGTTCCGTCACCTGCATTTCGCCAATTTCTGCAGCAAAGGCGGAACCGACTTGTCCCGCTACCACTCCAGCGGTTAAAACTGGTGCTAATTCGCGGCAAAATGCCAAAGCAAAAGCACCTCCGAGTGCACCCAGCCCCCCAAACCGAATCAATTCTCGGGCTGATTGAACGGTAAAAATCATGCCCGCAAAGAAAGCAATTAACAGTACGGCGTACAAAGAGTCTAAGCCGACTGTAACTAAATGTTCCACGATTTTGCGGCGATCGATTTTGCCTTGTACGATGCGCCACAAAACTTGTCCGCCCAAAAATAGGGTGACTGAAAATCTTTGAAACCACCTGTTTTCTGAGGTTTCATCGAAATGCCGATCGAACTTTTCTTGGTATTTTTTAACCAATGTAATAGGAGAAGGAAGAAGGAAGAAGGAAGAAGGAAGAAGGAAGAAGGAAGAAGGAAGAAGGAAGAAGGAAGGGGGAAGAGGGAAGAAGGAAGAAGGAAGAGGGAAGAAGGAAGGGGGAAGAGGGACTGAACTTTAGTTATCCTCGATCGCGTGAAGCATATCGATGGTTTAACGAGTGTTCTGATTCACTAGGGTATGGTGCGCGCTGCGCACCATAGCAATTTGCTGTGGATTTGCTGCTATGCTAGCAGCAAGTCGATAAACTTGTCCAATTCTGCATCATATTTTTCTGCCTGCTCCTTGCCAATCCTCACCAGTTGTGAGATGCTATCTTCCGAAGCATCATCGAGCGCTAGTGGTTTTTCATTAATCAAATTAGGATTGATTCTCAAATATTGATGGGGTCTGTCGATCGCATCATAAATTTGCAGCAATTGATAGTTAACTGTCTCGGAAATTCCCGACATCAAGATATCAATCAAAGGCTCGATCCACTCAACTTGACCCCAATCTTTGACATCTTCGTAGGGATACTTTTTCTCATTTTCTCCAGTCCCCAGCGATAAAATTACCATTTCTTTAGCTGTCGGACCTTTATCGGGGCGATCGTCGGGAATTCTAAATTTATGTCTCACTTCTGCATAGGCACAAAGGGCGGGATTGTTAGCAAATACTCCCCCATCAACCAAAGCATAGGATTCATTTGTCAAAGAGCGAATTCTCGGAACTTCAAAGTAGGTGGGAGCTGCTGAGGTGGCTCTGGCGACATCTCTAATAAAATAGTCTTTTTCTGGACTTTCTCGACCATCCATTTGATTGAAAAATGTTGTTTTTCTCCTTTCAACATCGTAACTGCTAATCAAACAAGGTTTGATTAGTTCGCTGAGTTTGCAGTCTCCAAAGTTTTGCCTAAAATATTTTTCTAAAACATCGCTGGGATATTTTTCATCTACCAAACCGTCGAGAGACATCATTGTTTGCCAGAATGAAGTTTTAAAAACATTGCGGCCGCTGTCAATCGTAAAATTAAGTGCATCTTCGGCAGACCACCGAGGTTTGTGGGGATTTTCAGCATCGGGATACAAATAAATGCAAGTGAGAATCCCTCCGGCACTCGTGCCTGCGATTAAATCAAAATAGTTAGCGATTCTCGCATCAGGGTTGCCGCTTTTCTGTTGCAGCTTTTTCTCGATACTAACTGCAACTTGTGCGGGAATAATCCCTCTAATTCCACCGCCGTCTACAGATAGAATTCGGGTGTATTTAACCACGATTTTTTCCCCTTTTAGATCGATTTTTGCGCGTTCTCCGATCTGAGATTGTGTCCGATCGATCGACTACTATCAGCAAAGTTCGTAGTAAGGTTCGCAGCGAGGTTCGTAGTGAGGACTTCAGTCCTCGGATGATAAGGACTAAAGTCCTTACTACAAACTGGATAAGCACTAAAGTCCTTACTACAAACTGCGCCCGATCGTAATCGATATGACACGAACTTAAATCATCAGATTGGAGAATCGAGAAAATATGTTATCATAAAGCTCCGCCGACTCTTACCTGAGAAGCCGCCACCATATAGCGAAAAATGTACTCGACAATTTCTACATAATTGTAAGCAGCGGCGGGCGATTCTCCCCAGACAGTAATGCCGTGATCGCGAATGAGCAACGCGGGTACAGCAGGCCGAGAAACGGTAAAACAATCGCACATTTCCTGAGCTATTTTAGGTACTTCCAAATAATTGGGAAAAAGGGGCATTGCCACCTGGGGGTTTTCCTCCCACACTCCCAAACCTTTAAGCATTTCGATCGGGGGTAAAGGTACTGCATCTCCTGCTGTCAGACGCGAGACTAAATTTGCTTCGATCGAATGAACGTGATAGCAAGCTTTAGCTTCGGGAAAACAATCATAAACGGCTAAATGAATGCTGGTTTCTGCTGATGGGCGGCTGTCGGAAACAGACCGATCGACAATATCCCCATCCGCATTAATTCTAATAAAATCTGAGGTGGTTAACTGTCCTTTCGCGCGGCCGCTAGCAGTAATCCAAAAACTTCCATCCGACAACCGGGCTGAAAGATTGCCAGCAGTACCAACCATCCAACCGCGATCGTAAAAATGTTTGGCTGCTGCAATCAAATCGGCTCTCACATCAACACTCATCGTTCGTAACTCCTCCGTTTTCAACTAACTAATTGCAATTCCATCCGCTGCAACATCCGTTGCCGCACACTAAATAATTAATTCGCAACATCCGCTGCAACATCCGTTGCCACTCTTCCTTCTTCCTTCAATTCCATTGTTTGGATAAAATTTGCCTAACGTCAAAAAAATTATCCCATTTAATATAAGGTTTTTGCTCTTGGTCTAAATATTCGGCAAGCCGATCGCGCGCAAACACCGCAGAAGCCTGCAAAGCCATGTTAAAATCCGTTACCGAATCTCCGATCGCCACTCGTTCCGAGACTCGATACCGTTCCATTACCCGTACTTTAGAAACTAATTCTCCATCTCCTTCAAACTCAGAAAATACCTGCAATAGCGGGCCGCTGGCGTCCACATCCACAGCGTAAACAGCACTAGCCCGCTGCACCAAATCGCCCATTACCGTTTCCACCATCAGCCGCAGCCCGCCAGAAACAATAATAAAATGCACCCTTTTTTCATCTAAAAAATCTAGCAATTCTACCAATCCCGATCGCATCAATTTACCTTGGGAAAACTCGATAATTTCAGCGTAATTTTCCGAGGGAATCGATTCGAGCAACTGCCGCACTCCCGATTGCAAACTCAGCCTTCTAGCATACATTTCCGGCATCAGTCGAGCAGACATTTCCGGTGCGAATTGCTTGAGCATTCCCACAAACGTTTCCTCAACCGTAATCGTGCCGTCAAAGTCGCAGAATACAGCCCGTTGCGGATGGTCGGGCATTGGAGATTTTTGCTTGTCATCGGTCATGGTCGATCGCACCCTGTAACAATGGCAAAAGTTTACACAATTCATCCTACAGCGTCGGGAGACAAACAGTTCCAACGACAATAAAACTCACTGCTAACCGCCTTTTAGGTAGCAACTTCAACGGGCTCAGGTGCTTTTTGCTTTTTGCTTTTTGCCTTGGGAATTTCAGAGTTGGCCGGCAGACAGATCAGATTGTTATCCTCAGTATCGATCAAACCTTTCGATCGCAACTTGCCCATCAACCGCGTCACCGTCACCCGCGTCGAACCGATAGCACTGCCGATTTGAGCGTGAGTCAGAGCCCAAGGCAACCGATAGCCCCGAATTGCATCCGGATCTGTATCACCTACGTAGGGTTCGCCAAACTCTTCTACTAACAATGTGAGGAATCCCAACAGGCGGTCGATCGTCCGGCGCTGTCCCAAAGTGCTTAACCAGAGGAGCTTTCGCTGGTGTTGGTAGCGAAACGCATCCAAAATTTCCCGGCGGAAGTGAGGCCAGTTATCCAGATCGTGCCAGTACATCCACACTACGTGAGTATGGTCTGTGTGAGCGTAAGCTTGAAGCGTAAACGGCGACTGAGCGACCAGTTCAAAAGGCTGACCCGCCCCGACAAAGCCCAAAAAAGCTTCTTCTGCTGGCGTTTTGCGGGTGGATTTCGCCCCTGATTTAGCAGTAGCGCTAACTTGAGCGCTGCCTACGAGCCGTACAGAGCCTTTCTGCACTAAATACAGCAGCCCCGGCCTGGCCGGAATCCGCTCATCTTTGCTAAAGGTACGGCAGCGGTAATGTTCCTGCGCCCAGTCGATGATGCGCTGCCAAGTGAGAAACGGTCGATCGATAGTCTCAATAGGTGTCGAAGTTGATTGCATAAGTCAGGCTTTAGGGTGTATTCGATCGATGAAACAAACATTTTTTGCCAAGCTAGTGATACAATGTGAGACAACCGACCCCCGTTCGAGCTTGCACTGGCTTAGCAACGCTTGCTCCTTCAGGTTTTACCTAAAAGTTCAATGTAGCAAAACATACATCAAAATGGTGAAATTCAGCAAAGAGTTTTGCCGCAAAAACTCGATAGAATCGATTTTGTCGATCGAATCGGATCTTTGACGAGCGATCGACCCTAGGGGTATCAGCAGTTTAACGTACAACCACACTCGAAATGGTAACAGCGGTAAAGGCAGTAATTGTGAAATGCGAGCAAAATGGTTACAAATACTGATAACTGGCCGCTGGCGGAAGTGGCAGTAACCAGCTTGCTGGTGGGACAACTGCAAAGCGCGATCGAACGCCTTGCATTACCACAGATCGCGGAAATTCCCTTAAATCGGGGTAAAGATTGTCAGCGGGCAATCTACGTATCCGCGATCGCCCTAAAATTGGCACAAGTCTGGCAGCAGCCCCCGCCCTCGATCGCCCTACAAATTGCCGAAAGTCTGAAAGCCTCGTGCAGCCAGGATTTTGCCCTTGAAATCGCTCCCTCCGGCATCTTGCTATTTGAATTAACCGACGCAGCTTTAGCTATTTGGTTGCAGCGTGTGGCTCAACATCCACTGCCACTTCCACAGTCTCAAATATTACCTCCCCCTGTTTATACAGAGGAGTTGTTCCCGATTCAGTACAGCCACGCCCGCTGTTGTTCCTTGCTGCGGATGGCCCACCGGGAACGACTAATTGCGATCGCCCCTCTTGATGAGTCCGCAACACCGGAAATTTGGTTGCTAACAGCCCCAAACCCGATTCCCTGGATCGACAGCAGCGGCAAACTGCGGTTGGTGCATCCAGCGGAACGCAATTTAATTTCGCAGCAGTTAGCAATTGTAGATAGTTTGACGCCGATTTTTGGTGGGGGCGATCGAGAAAAACCAGTCAATTATTTCAAACTTGCTAATAGTTTGAGCGCAGCATTTCAGATTTTTTACAGCCAGTGCCGGATTTGGGGAGAAGTTAAAACAGAAATGCCACAACTTGCTGTAGCTAGATTGGGTTTAGTCTTGGCAACTCAATCTTTGTTACGATTTATGTTAGTAAATTTGTTAAACGCGATCGCTCCTGTTGAACTTTGAATTACGCAACTAATAACTGGATTTGAGACTCAGACAAAATCAAGGGTTGCAGGACTGTTGAATGTTTATTTACTATTCCCAAATTGACAAAAGAAGGATTAAATCCCCGCCACCATGCCTCGCATTGCTAACAGTGCCGCCCCATAAGCAGCCGAAGTATGAATCGGCGTCTTTACAGGAACTTTTAAATAGCGATTTCTCATCGCACTCCAAACCGGATTTTTTGCCCCGCCACCAGCAGTATAAACTTTGGTTAAAGGAGTTGCACCCAACTCTTGCAATAATTGATATCCCCGCGCTTCAATCCGCGCGATACTTTCCAATAAACCGTGCAAAAATTCTCCTGCATCTGCGGGACGCGGTTCGAGTTTTGGTAACAAATTCGGATCGTTAATCGGAAATCGATCGCCCTTGTTCAACAATGGATAATAATCCAATCCACTATCTCGATTTGGATCGATCTGTTGGCTCAAATTTTCCAATTCCGCATCAGTAAAAAAATGCCGCAATACGGCACCTCCCGTATTAGAAGCACCTCCAACTAACCACAGATCCTCCGCCAGGGCGGGCACGGGGGCACCGCCCCTACAAAAGGGGGTGAAACGATGGCTGTAAATCCCGTATCTTGCATCATCTACGCGAGTATGACTTAACAGTTTGACTGCTAAAGTAGAACCTAGAGAAGTTACTGCTTCCCCCACGGAATTGACGCCACTTGCTAAAAATGCTGCAATGCTGTCTGTTGTGCCAGCACATACCATACAATCTGCTGGAAAGCCGAAGCGATCGCCCACAGCTTTTCTCACTTTCCCCACGGGCGTTCCCGGTGCGACAACAGACGGCAACTGAGGTATTGCAGGCCCTGCAATTCCCTCAGTCAGCCAAGGCGGATAGCACAAAGTATCAACATCAAAACCTAATTTCAAAGCATTGTGATAGTCGCTAATCCCTAATTTTCCGTGCAGCAAAAACCCCAGCCAGTCAGCCTGATGCAGGAAAACCGCAGGGACGGGTACGGAGGCATTGTCCCTACAAAACCACAAAAGTTTTGCCAGACTGGATGTAGCGCTCAAAACAGTATGGTTGGGAGGCGCGATCGCCCGTAACTCCTCCATCACCGCCGCACCGCGCGCGTCGTTGTATAAAATCGGTTCGCATATTGGTATACCCTCGGTATCGCACAGCATGACAGTGGAGGATGTGCCGTCAAGGGCGATCGCCCTTACCTGACGGCGGATTGCTGGGGGGATGCGATCGATTACCGCCCACAGGGCATTTTGCCAGACGGAGGCGAGATCGCCACTGTCAAAACTACATTCAATCTCACTATGTATCGTTCCTTCAGAGTCGATCGCGGTCGATCGAGCTCCTGTGGTACCGAAATCTATTCCTAAGTAAAAATTCATTGGTAGATTTTCAACCAGCTATAATTATCATAGCTAATTTCTACTCTTAAAAAACTGTATGGCAGTTGAACGGTGGACGGATGAAATGCTGGATAAATCTGCTTTAAACTTTCGTGAAGTCAGAGATAGTATTACAAAAATGCGAGATAGTATAGATGGTTTGAGAGTGACAGCCCAGGCTTTATTACAAGTAGCGACTCAAAGTCAAAGCCGGATGGATCGGTTCGATGCAGAGTTAGAGTTAAGAAAGCAACAGTACGCAGAAAATAAAGCGAGGTTTAATGTTTTGCTCGAAGAAGTTCGCTATCTAATTCGGGGCGATCGAGGCAATTAGATAGAGCAGAAAGAAGTGGCATAATTGTAGGTTGGGATAACTGTTCGATCGCCAACCCCTCGTTTTTGAGCTTCTTGTAATGCCATGCTAGCGAGCGTCCAGCCGAATATGTCGAAAAAAAGCTAAAATATCGACAGGTTTTCTCGACTTGTCGATTCGATCGACATATCCTCATGACTCATTTTGCGCCCAACAGACTTTACAACGATCTGCCGTTATTGCCGCCACCAGGAGATATTGAGACGAAAGTGGTTTTAAAAGCCTGTATTGAAGCCCTTTGTTTTAAATTGTGTTTCGCTTACAGACCAACCAGTTTCCTGTCTAGCTGCTTTTAAAATTTTCCCTAAGCGCATCCGCCCCGTCTCCGTGAAGCGAACTGGACGCAACTGTTGTTCTTTGTGTGCCACAGGCTTGTTAGAGAATTCTGACATTGTACTGCTAAATCTCAAGGTTTGGATGCCAAACCTATTGCCAATAATCTACTCGTAGAACTTCGCATCGTTGTACGGTGGATGTTCGCACGCAATGTAAAGAGCATTAGTCGGTTCGAGCACTTCCCCTGTCACCGGATCGATCGGTTTGAGAACAAAGCATAACAAACTGAGCGATCGCCAATCCAAACTTTCTAATTTCCCCCGTTCGTAGCGGCTGACAGTTGCATTACTGATACCGACATCTTTCGGCACAGGTTCCCCCGCCCTGCGAAATAGAGCAGCTTCGTATTCTTTTGTTACAATTTCCGTTTCAATAATTGACCAGCCTCGAATCTCTCTCGCTGCTTTCAGAAGTTTGCCCAACCTATTCCGTCCCGTATCGGTAAATCGCACAGGACGCAGTTTTTCCTGCTCTACAACAGCCTTAAAGTCTAGAAATCCCGGCATTTTACAGACCTAATTTAAGCATTAAGCGAGCTGTACTTTTGCTCGGCAAAAGGCAGCATACAAGATTTGAGCATGACACATCGACAAACATTGCTGCAATTTTTCTGCATTCGTGTAGAATGTTGTAAGATAAAGGTAAGACACAAGCTAACTCAAGTCTCAAGTTCAGGAGTGACTCTACTATGACACCGCTATTTCGTCGCATCCAACCATCGAAAAAGCTGCGCATTACCATAAGGTCGATCGCCCTTGCTCTGAAAATCAGTCAAAATCTGATTCAGCGAGTCGAATGCTGGGCGAATGTAGTTTTCGTACACAGGCTCGATCGAGGCGGTCAATTTGTCAGCTATCGGAAGTTAGTAGAATGGCAAAATGCAATCGCCCATCACATCCAAACTTGCCCCAACTTTTTGGAACTCTCGCAGTTAGCGACATCAATTCGCTGCGACAGCCGAAAATTTAACAAACAATATTGCCAACAAACTATTGACTTTTTGTTGCAAATGTGCAGTAACCGACAAGATGAATTTAACATCTGGGAAGCAGAAAATTGCTTAGCTTGCTAGCAGTAACTCCACAGATTTTTTAAATGAAACATTAGCGAAACATTCACGAGCAATTGCGAGACAACTTTACCCCAAAACTGCTCGCGAATCCTCCGCCACGATCGCACTTTCCAGCAACTAAGACATTGCCTGAGCGATATAATCAAAGTAAGGAGCTGCTTCTTTAGCATCTTCCTGATTCAACAAAGCCAAGGCTGCTTCTTTCAAACAGCGAATAGCTTCTACCATTCCGGGGACGGGGACGCCCAAGGAATTGTACATTTCTCTAACGCCAATCAAACCGATGCTTTCGATCGGCTCTTTATCTCCGGCCAAGATACCGTAGGTAATCAAGCGCAAATACCAGCCGTAATCGCGCAAGCACAAAGCCCGTTCGCGCTGGCCGTAAGCATTGCCGCCGGGAGAGATAAAATCGGGGCGTTTTTTCCACAGTTTTTTGCTTGCTTCTTCAACAATTTTCCTTTCACTGTCTGACAGCGCAGTAGCAATGCGCACTCGCTGTTCTCCGGTTTTAAAGAAATCATTGATACTTTGGAGTTCGCCGGTTGTGGGATAACGAAGTTCGTCGTCGGCTTGGAGAATTAGTTGGCTAACTACGCTCATTTTTATGCAAAATTTTTGAGGATATTTGAGGGAAAATTTCACTGACATTCCCATCAGCAAAAGATGGGATTCTTGGTTCAACGACTTACTTGACTAACTAAAATCGCTCTCAGTGACAAGTAAATCTTCGCAAGCGTTATGCTTAGTCACTAAGCCAGTTTCCTTGTGTCCCAAGGTACTGCGGCAAAAATTAAACAATTGCGATTAAAGCTTGCAGCTTCAATAGCATATCGCACGGACTCGATCGAGGGCAATCCCTGCGGTTGCAGCAGGAATGTTGCAGCAGGAATACAGCCTGCAATTGAGTTCGATCGCGATCGACCTACTTCAATCCGAGCGGGCGATCGTGCGTTACCATTTGAAATTCTACCACGACCGCTTGTTACTAACGGCTTTCCCAACTACCGAGGTGTTTTTCGTGAGTAAATCTAAGTCCCCCGCTTCCGCCGCGACATTAACAAATCTTTACCAGCAAGGATCGCAAATTGAGATAGAAATTACTGATTTAACCGACACGGGCGAAGGAATTGGCCGTTGCGACGGGTTGGTGGTGTTTGTACCGGATACAGTGACGGGCGATCGGGTCAAAGTCCGCCTGGTGCAAGTCAAATCCGGCTATGCTACAGGCAAGCTGGAGGAACTTGTCACGAGATCGGAACACCGCATCCGACCCAACTGCATTGTCGCCGACAAGTGCGGCGGCTGTCAGTGGCAGCACGTAGATTTTGAATATCAGCTTGCAGCGAAACAAGAGCGAGTCAGGCAAGCTTTAGAAAAAATTGGCGGATTTAGCAATTTTACGGTCGATCGACCTGTAACGGGAAAGATAGATGAATTATCGCAATTTTTAGGATATCGCAACAAAGCAACATATCCTGTGGCAATATCTGCGATCGGTCAAGTTCAAGCAGGTTACTATCAAAAAAACAGCCACAAATTAGTCAATTTAAATCAGTGTCCGGTGCAAGATCCGCGCCTCAATCCTTTGTTAAAAGAAATCAAAGAAGACATCCACTGGCGGGATTGGCCAGTCTACGATGAAAAGAAACATACAGGGGAAGTACGCCATTTGTC
>JBOFTL010000836.1:0-3657 GCA_051652045.1 Microcoleus sp.
ACTGTTTCAACGGCAGAAATAACGCGGGTATTTGCTGAAAATCCGAATTTAGAAGTGGAATTTTTGCAGTGGCTAGATTGCTACGGATATTTGAGTGAAGTGGGAACAGATATTGCTGTTCCTACTTGGCGGGAACAACCGGAAGTTTATCAAAGATTGTTGGTAAAGATGGCTTTAGAAGAAGGAAGAAGGAAGAAGGAAGAAGGAAGAAGGGAAGAGGGAATAGGAAATAAGCAAGAAGGAAGAAGGGAAGAGGAAGAGGTAATAGGAAATAAGCAAGAAGGAGTAGGGAAGGAGGAAGAAGGAAGAAGGAAGAAGGAAGAAAGAAGAAGGGGAGAGGAAGAAGTAACAGGAAATAAGGAAAAAGGAAGAGGGAATGAGGATTTAGTAGAGAGTCGGGAGTTGGGGTTGGGTTTTTGGCAGAAGTGGCGGTTGGATAAATGTCAGGAAAGGGTGAGAGTTAAAAGCGAAATTAGCGAAATTTACGCGCGGTTACTGGCGAACTTACGCTGGACTTTTTTAGCTATGGAGGCTTGCGGATTGTCAATGGGAGTTTTTGAGGAAAGTGGGGATATTTTTTATTTAGAATTTGAGGAAATTCAGGACTGGATTCGCAGCGGTGCTAATGTTTCATTTCGGGATACGATCGAGGAAAGACGAGAAGGATTGGCGGTCGATCGCGATCGCACCATTCCTCCTGTAGTCTACGGTAATTTGCTGCCAAATTCTCAAAAAAGTGCGATCGAACTGACATTAGGAACATCTATTATGCAGGGAATTCCGGCAAGTATCGGCATCGTTGAAGGGATTGTAAAAATTTGCCGCAGTGCGACTGTAGAATTAGGAGAAAATGCGATCGCAGTCGTGCCTTATACCGATGCGGGATGGGCCCCACTGCTGTTAGGTGCGAAGGCAATTGTTGCGGAAGTTGGCGGACAATTATCTCACGGTGCAATTATTGCGCGCGAGTACAAAATTCCGGCAGTGATGAATGTTACCGAAGCAACAACTCGCTTGAAAGACGGGCAAAAAGTGCGGGTAGATGGATATCTCGGTACAGTCGAATTACTGGAATAATCAGGTTCGTAGTGAGGACTTCAGTCCTCATATCCATCGATACTAATAAAACGATTGTTGAAAATCAAGCAATCTAATCAAAGGTGAATCAATGGCAAAAAATATAGCAGTTACAGAAGCTATTAAAAGCCTCGCAGAAGCTGAAGCGAGATTTAATTTAACCCGAAATGACGGTGAGGATTTTCTTACAGAATGGCAAGCCCAATTGCCACTTCCCAGCGACTCCGAACAGATGGCTTTGGATACCCTGCGGCGCAGATTGCTATACCATCGATCCGATGGAGAATTGCTAGAAGGGGCAGTGACATTACTGGTGGCATCACCTTTGTTAGAATTGGCGGGATTTTACGATCCTCCGTTTAAGATGAAGGCTGAAGCTGCGATAGAAATTGCGATCGATGATGGCGAGGAAATCCTGCGCGGGCGAATCGACATTTTAATTTTGCAAAATCAGCTTTGGGTAATGATTTTGGAGTGTAAGAAAACAGCGATTTCCACCCGATCGGCCTTACCTCAAGCACTAGCATACATGATGGCAAATCCAGATTTAGAGAAACCGAGATTTGGGATGCTGACAAATGGCGATGATGTGTTATTTGTGAAACTTTTAGCTCGATCGAGGCCTCAATACGGGTTATCGCGCGCATTTTCGATTTATACTGTGCCTAGTGAATTGCGATCGGCTTTTCAAGTTTTGAAACATTTAGGTCAAACTATGAACTCGGGATAAAAACAGTTCGTAGTGATGACTTCAGTCCTCTCCAATTTAAGGACTGAAGTCCTTACTACGAACCTAATAAACTAGATGTAAACTTGTAAAATAGTTTTTAGAGATTTGAGATTGAAAATACTTTGCCTCAGTAACGGTCACGGAGAAGATATCATCGCCCTGCGCATTTTGCAAGCACTGCAAAACCACCCGCATTCCCCAGAAATAGCGGTGTTTCCCCTAGTAGGTGAAGGGCGAGTTTTTTCTCAAATCGAAACAGCCAACATTATCGGCCCGGTACAGCGAATGCCTTCTGGCGGTTTCATCTACATGGATGGTAGGGAATTTTTGCGCGATATCAAAGGCGGCTTAATTCAATTGACCTTAGCTCAATTTAAAGCGATCCGCAATTGGGCTCGCACGCAACAAGAATCAGGGGATAGAAACTGTGTCATTTTAGCCGTCGGCGATATTGTACCGCTGCTGTTTGCTTGGTTGAGCGGCTTACCCTATGCTTTTGTGGGAACGGCGAAATCTGAGTATCATTTGCGAGATGAAAACGGGTTGTTGACTAATAAATTCGGTACTTGGAAAAATTGGTCTGGTTCGGTTTATCTACCTTGGGAACGTTGGTTGATGAGTCGCCAAACCTGTCGGGCGGTGTTTCCCAGAGATGCGCTGACGGCCGAGATTTTGCAAAAGTTGGGCATTCCGGCTAGCAATTTGGGCAATCCGATGATGGACGGGCTGTCACCGGAACCCTCAGCCCCGGCTTTTTACGGCCCTGACGCCGAGTTGCGGGAAATGTCGCGCCCGATCGCGATCGCCCTTTTGCCCGGTTCTAGAGCGCCGGAAGCCTACGCTAATTGGCAGGTAATTGTAGAGGCTGTAGGTGGAATCTTATCAGTTATGGGCGATCGTAAATTGTTATTTTTAGGGGCAATTTCCCCGGAATTAAATTTAGCAGCTTTGCATCCTTTTTTAGAATCTACAGGCTGGCGTCAAGAGGGTGAAATTAGAGATCTGTGCCCGGAGGAAAATATTTTGCGTCCTCCTATTTCTAGCACTACAGAAATCGAGCATAAATCTCTTAATTTGCAGTTGCCTTTGACTTTTGTGCGGGGTAAGGCAACAATGATTTTAAGTCACAACAGTTTTAAAGATTATGTATCCCAAGCCGATTTAGCGATCGCGATGGCCGGGACAGCAACAGAACAATTTGTAGGTTTGGGAAAACCCGCAATCGCGATTCCAGGAAACGGCCCGCAATTCACATCAGCTTTTGCAGAAGCTCAAAGTCGGCTGTTAGGGCCCTCGTTAATTTTAGTCAACCATCCGGCAGAAGTTGTCGGGAAAATTCAGTCTTTGTTGCGCGAACCTGACAGGTTGCAGCTAATAGCTGAAAATGGTTTGCGCCGCATGGGAAAACCGGGTGCTGCGGCGAGAATTGCTGAATGTTTGATGCAGCGATTTAGTAGATTTGAGAGTTGAGATTTTTCTGAATTATATCGTACAAAAACTGGGTTAATAATCCCTATTTTGACATCCTCCCCGCCGTAAAACGGCGAGGATTCCCAAGCATCACTACTTGGGTGTGGAGCTTCCTTCCATTAAGGGTTTTCGCACCCGCCTTAACAGATTTACTCTGTTCGTCGCGATCGACTATCAACTATCAACTATCAACTCTCAACTCAAGCGGGCGGGCGCGGGGGTACATGAACGACCTCAAACTCAAATATGCAATCGGGCGTTATTTGAGTTTGAGGTCGAACCCTACAAATCGAAAGACGATCGACTATCAACTATCAACTCTCAACTCTCTACATATCCCGCTGAAAATCCTCTAAAATATCCATCAACCGATTTTGACC
>JBOFTL010000837.1:0-2563 GCA_051652045.1 Microcoleus sp.
CTTACACTGCGGGCAATATCAGCATCATCACTACAGCACCACCTCCAGTGCCATCTCCGGAACCATCCCCGGTGCCGGTGCCCCAGCCGGTGCCAACACCGCAGCCATCCCAGGTGCCTGTTCCCCAGCCGGTGCCGACACCGCAGCCATCCCCGATGCCTGTTCCTCAGCCGGTGCCATCCCCGATGCCTGTTCCCCAGCCGGTGCCATCCCCGATGCCGGTGCCCCAGCCGGTGCCGACACCGCAGCCATCCCCGATGCCGATTCCCCAACCGGTGCCGACACCACCGCCATCGGAATCGGTGACAGTCGTGCAACGATCGATCGATTCCCTACCATCAAGATCGCAGGAAATTCCCCGGCAAACGATCGCAGATCCCCCGCCGTCGGGAACGCTGGAAACTCCGCAACGATCGATCGATTCCCTGCCCTCGGACTCCCAGGAAACTCCACAGCGATCGATCGATTCCCCACCATCGCGGCCGCTGGAAACTTCGCAAAAGACTGAAACAGCAAAAGTACCGCCAGCAACAACCGATAGCAGCGACTCCGGGCGATCGTCCAATACCCGCGAAGTCGAGGGTCCTAACCCCAACACTACGCCCACCGATGCGACGGAAACTAACCGTCCCAAAAACGGTACTGTTCAGCCGCAACCGATCTTAGTCATAGAAGATTCAATAACCAACCGCAATCGTCCGGCTGCGGAAAATACTAACAGCTCGCAAACATTGACAGTAGAAAACAGTAGCGATCGACCTCGATCGAACAATTTATCGCGCGACAATTCTACCAGTGACCCGCAAGTTTTGTCGCTGGAAACTGCCAAGTCTTCTAACATTTTTGCAGCGCCAAAACCCTCAAGTCTGCGTCTTTTTACTGCAACAACAAGTACATCAGAAAGCGGCAATCACCCACTAGCTTCGATCGATTCTAACAATAGCCCTAACACCAGCATTATTCGCATCTCCAACGATTTAGATTCAGCGTCTATCACCTTAGCGCGGGCGAGCGCAACTCAAAGCCTCGATGCAGGCAATATTGATAATGCTGTGGGAGATATCGAGTTACTTGCCGAAAATTTATACACTAAGTATTTCGGTTACGATGTTTCCCAGGCATCTCCAAAATCAGTGCAAAGTATCCGCCAAACTTTAGCCACGATCGAAAGTCAAACCGGGAATCGATCGGCTATAATTTACGCGATCGCCCGCCCCGACCAGCTCGATTTAATCTTAGTCACCGCTGCGGGTGAAACCGTTTACCGCAACGTTCGCGAAGCCAGCCGCCACAAACTTTTTGCCGCAGCCGCTAACTTGCGCATGGAAATTACCAATCCAAGAAAACGCAAAACAACCAGCTATTTAGCTTCAGCAAAACAACTTTATCAGTGGCTGATCCAACCCCTAGAAACCGAACTGAAAAATCAAAAAATTGACACGTTGCTATTCAATTTAGATGGTGCGCTCAAAACAGTGCCGCTCGCCGCTTTGCACGACGGCAAGCAGTTTCTCGTGGAGAATTACAGTATTTCTACGATTCCCAGCATTACTTTAACAGATACCCGCTACCAATCCCTGGCAGATGCCCGAGTTTTGGCGATGGGGGCCTCCGTTTTTGTCGAACAAGAACCTTTACCGGGCGTCTCAACAGAACTGCAAAATATTACAGCAGAATGGCCTGGCAAATTTTTCCTCAATGAAAATTTCACTTTCAACAACCTAAAATCGCAGCGGGCCTCCATCACTCCGCAAATTATTCACTTAGCTACCCACGGAGAATTTCGCTCCGGCCCCAACAATTCCTACATCCAATTGTGGGATAGTAAACTGCTGATGAACCAAATCCGGCAATTAGGTTTGAACGATCCGCCTGTCGAATTATTAGTATTGAGTGCTTGTCGCACGGCAGTTGGAGACGAACAGGCAGAATTGGGATTTGCCGGCTTCGCAGTGCAAGCTGGAGTGAAGTCAGTTTTAGCAAGTTTGTGGTACGTTTCCGATGAAGGTTCTTTAGCATTAATGACTGATTTTTACAGTCAATTGCGGAATGTTAATATTAAAGCAGAGGCCTTGCGGAAAACGCAAATTGATATGATTAGGGGCAGGATGAATTTAGAATCTACTCAAATGCGGGAGCAAAATTTTGGAGAAAATACACTGGCGTCACCGATAGCTGGAAATGCGGAATCTAATAATCTGTCTCATCCTTATTATTGGGCTGGTTTTACTATGATTGGCAGTCCTTGGTAAGTTGAGAGTTGAGAGTTGTAGTGCGAGCGTCCCCGCTCGCGATCGATTGAGAGTCGATAGTTGATAGTCGA
The DNA here is from genome assembly GCA_051652045.1 of Microcoleus sp. Taxonomy (GTDB): domain Bacteria; phylum Cyanobacteriota; class Cyanobacteriia; order Cyanobacteriales; family Microcoleaceae; genus Microcoleus. The sequence goes on from JBOFTL010000837.1 coordinate 2,324, forward strand.
TCGTTGATATATTTATAGTCGATCGCTCGACCTGGTAACGATCGATCGACTCTCAAAAATGGTTTGTAGTACGGACTTTAGTCCGTTCTATATTGCGGACTCAAGTCGTACTATTAACCTTACTTATTGCGTTCGATCGACCGGACACGATTTACGGCAGATTGTAGGTTGATGCAGTCACCCGCCTATCGGACAATCCCATCAAGGACACGGCACTGCCGTGTCCCTACCTGCGATCTA
>JBOFTL010000838.1:0-4323 GCA_051652045.1 Microcoleus sp.
TTCGGATCCTCATCCACCCGTCCCCTGCTTAAATCTACAATTATTAGATTGCTTACGGGTGGAATCGGAGCCTCACGCGACTCTCATCCCACACTAACCGAGGCGGTATAGTGTGGGGATTCCCGTCTGTTTAGCTAAATAATTAATCCGCGATCCGTGTCCGAATCCGTGTTCTTCCTTTTTCCTTCTACTTAGTGCGGACGGGTGTCTTACGGTAAAGTCCAAATCCCTGTTTTTCCGGTCAACCACTAGGATATTGCCCTTACGAATCGGGAAGAAGCGCTCAAAGTCCCCCTTCTTAAGGATGATTTAACAGAAGCGAAACTCGGTTATGTTTGACATCTTGCACCATTTTCAATAACCTGTAGGAGCGGGGAAAGCAAACCGCCTATCGGGTTGCAAACAGGTTACATAAACCCTTTCTGCGGTCTAACTTGAATGTACGATCTCGGTGCGAGTACGACTTGAACCCCACCCACGAATCACCCCCTTATCGATCGTGGTGCAAGATTTCAGCTATATCGGTTATCTCTCAAAGCTAAAATCGAATGAAGCTAGGACAGTGGATGGGCTTATTAGCCCTCATCGCATCTTTTTACATTTTGTGGCAAATCAGGCAAGCTCTGCTGCTGCTATTTGCCGCCATCGTCTTAGCTACAGCTTTAAATCGACTGGCGCGATACTTACAAAGATTTCGACTCCAAAGATCGATCGCGGTACTGTTGTCAGTTAGCTTTTTAGTCCTCGTCTTCGTTGGCTTATTTCTGATAATTGTACCGCCCTTCGCGCAGCAATTTCAACAACTTACCCAAAGAGCACCTCAAGGAATAGAAAGATTGAATGATTGGGTAGATGCGATCGAAACTCGCTTTTCGGGACAAATAGGTCAGCGGCTACCCAATCTCGATGTTAACGACATTATCCGACAATTGCAACCGATACTCAACCAACTGGTTGGCGGGGCCGGAGCATTTGTCGGCAATACTTTAGGTGTCATCCTCAGCTTTTTGTTAGTTTTAGTTTTGACTTTGATGACGCTAGCGGAACCGCTTTCTTATCGCAAAGCATTTATCCAATTATTTCCCTCTTTTTATCGGCGGCGGATCGATGTTATTTTAGATGAATGCGAAATCGCTCTTGGCAGGTGGGTGATCGGCGCTCTAATTAGCATGAGCGTGATTTCTTTGCTAAGCTTAATTGGGTTGTCGGTATTGCGAGTTCCCCTCCCGCTAGCCCACGCTGTAGTAGCGGGATTGCTCAACTTAATTCCGAATATCGGCCCCGGCTTGAGCGTCATTCCTCCCATGACGATCGCTCTTTTAGATTCTCCTTTAAAATCAGGTTTAGTTCTAATTCTTTACTTTCTCATCCAACAATTTGAAAGCAACATTCTCACCCCCTACGTTATGGCACAGCAAGTCTCGCTGCTGCCTGCTGTAACATTAATCGCCCAAGTATTCTTCGCTACTTTTTTTGGATTTTTAGGACTGTTGCTAGCCCTCCCGCTCACCGTTGTCGTTCAAGTTTGGGTGAGGGAAGCATTAATTAAAGATATTCTCAATCATTGGGAGGCTAATCCTAAAACTGTAGCAGCAATTGATTCTGCGATTCACGAAGAATACGAAGCTATTGGAGTCAAATACAGCCAGCCAGATAGTCTCGCAGCACCCAAAACAGACACCACCGATGATGCAGAAAATGATTCTCCTTCTGAAAACAAATCATAATTCAAGTTCGTAGTAAGGACTTCAGTCCTCAAATTCCCAAGTTCGTAGTGAGGACTTCAGTCCTGCTTAATTGCTAAGCTCGGAGTGAGAAACTCAGCTCTCCTTAAATTGCCAGGTTTGCAGTAACAAAATCCAGGTTTGGTAGCTTCTTTTTCTTATTGCGAGACAATCACCAAGATAATCGCATTAAATCTCACGGCAGCGTGAAAAGTCATTGTTAGAGTAACATTTTATCTAACGCATCATCTAACACAAATACACAAATCTAAAATCAAACAAAAATTTCAAATCAAACGCCAATCCCAAATCTAAAATCAAACAAAAATCTAAAATCTTACAATCTAAAATCTAAAATAATCCCATGCGCTCGATCGACGAAATAAATGATAAAATTAGTCGCGGCAAAGCCACAGTCTGGACAATCGAAGAACTCAAAAACAGAGTTCAAGAAACCAGCATTACCCAAGCAGCGAAAGAAGTCGATATCATCACCACCGGCACCTTCGAGCCGATGGAATCCTCCGGTGCCATTATCAACCTCGGTCACACCGACCCCCCGATCAAAATCCGCTCCTGCTGGCTGGACGGCGTTTTAGCTTATTCCGGCTTCGGTGCCGTAGATTTGTACCTCGGAGCCACCCAAGTAGCTGAAGACGGCGAAGAATCCCGAGAAAGAGGTGGCGGACACGTTATCGAAGACCTGATTGCCGGCAAACCCGTGCAACTGCGCGCCGTAGGGCAAGTAACCGACTGCTACCCCCGCGCCTCCTTTGAAACCACCATCACCCGCGAAACCATCAACCAGTTTTATTTATTCAATCCCCGCAACGCATATCAAAACTTTATTGTAGGAGTTAACGGGGGCGATCGACCCCTATTCACCTACCTCGGCCCGCTGCAACCAAACCTCGGCAACGCCGTCTACTCAAACCTGGGAGCCACCTCTCCGCTACTCAATGACCCCGACCTCACAACCATCGGCATCGGCACCCGCATCTTCCTAGGAGGCGCGCAAGGTTACATCACCTGGGAAGGCACCCAGCACTTCCCCCTGCAAAAACGGCAGCCCAACCGCACTCCCATCGGCCCTGCAGCCACCCTCGCACTCATCGGCGACGCCAAACAAATGAGCTCAAAATGGGTGCGCGGCTGCTACTTCAAAAACTACGGCCCATCGCTAATGCTCGGAGTCGGCATCCCTTTTCCAGTCTTAAACGAAACCGTCATTGCCAACTGTTCTGTCTCCGACAAAAAAATAGTAGCGCCGGTGGTAGATTTCTCTATCCCCCGGCGCGTTCGTCCTACATTTGGTTTAGTCAGCTACGCCCAGTTAAAAACAGGTCGCATTATTATTGAGGGCAAACCGGTACGGGCTGCCCCCCTAGCAAGTATGTTTTTGTCCCGGCAAGTAGCGTTGGAATTGAAACAGCAAATAGAAAGCGGTGAATTTACCCTCACCGCCCCGGTTGCTCCCTTGCCTGCCGAGCGGGTATTTTTGCCCCAGGACTTGTGGGGCGCACAAGTCCGGCTCGAGTGATGCTTCGCAATTGACAGTTGACAGTTGACAGTTAGTCCATCTGTTCCCCACAATTTGTGAAATCATTCGGACTGGGGCACGATTAACGGTACAATTAAAGATCGCCGCCTCTAACAGCCAGCAAAAAGATGACGATCGGACCCGAAATCACCACTGCTGCCAGCAAAGCTACCTGAATAATGAGTTGGAAGTTGATATTGCCCAGGCCGCTGAAAATATCCGTTATAAAGTCCACGTGTCCTCCTGACTGTAGTTATTAAGTCTAGATTGTTGAATGAGAAAATCCGTTTCTGATTTTACCGGGCGATCGACCATTTTTTTTAAGGAAGTTTACAAAATTCAATAAAATGTAAGGTAGCAGGGGCGATCGGGCAGCCTGAAGCCCCCAATCTGCCATCTCAAATCCCCAAAAATCCCTAACCGACAATCTCCAATCGAACACAATCTAAAATCCAAATTCCCAAATCTAACACCGACCATCCCCAATCACAAAAAATCTAAAATCCAAAATCTAAAATCTAAAATCGAATTATGGCTACTTGGCGTTGCGTAAAAAACTGCGGTGCTTGTTGTTACCTCGACCCAACAGAGCGCCCCGACTTGGATGAGTATTTGACTCCCGATGAATTAGAGCATTACTTGAGCTTAGTGGGGGAAGACGGTTGGTGTATAAATTTTGACAAAGAAACCCGAGAATGCGGAATTTATGCCGATCGACCGCGCTTTTGTCGGGTAGATCCGGAGGTGTTCCAGGAAATGTACGGCATTGAGGCGGAAGAATTGAACGATTTCGCGATCGACTGCTGCGTGGAACACATCGAAGACCTCTACGGCGATCGATCGTTGGAACTGATCCGCTTTAATTCAGAAGTCGGTATTTTTGTCAATCCCCTCTAAGCATTGTAATTTGAAGCACGATCTGGGAAAATGAAAGGAAAGTGAAAAACTTATCGTCTTGAGCCAGATTGCCTGTGAAACTAGATTCTCTGCCACCCAGCTTGTCTGCTACTGAGTCAGCTACCTCCAGAAGCCCGCTGCTACCGCAGGTAGAAACGTTAC
>JBOFTL010000839.1:0-11382 GCA_051652045.1 Microcoleus sp.
AGCAGCGAACTTTGGTACTAGCATTAAAATTAGCCGAATTGCAGCTTATTGAAGAAGTTGTCGGCGAACCGCCTTTGCTGCTGCTAGATGACGTACTTGCAGAACTCGATCTCAACCGTCAAAATCAGCTTTTAGAAACAATTCAAGAACGCTTTCAAACTTTAATTACTACTACCCACTTAGGTGCTTTTGACTCTCAATGGTTGCAACAAACCCAAATCCTATCAGTTGAAGCCGGACAAATCAGAGGATTTTAGATTTTGGATTTTAGATTTTAGATTGTTGAGATTTTTCGGATTTTAAGTAAGTCCACTCAATTAAACGTAAGATAGAGAACGCTAGATATTGCTGTCTCCGGATTCTTCCTTCTTCCTTTTGACAACTATCAACTATCAACTCTTCCTTCTTTCTTCTTCCTTCTACTTAGCTGAGATTTTAGGGGCGATCGATTTTCGATTTGAAAATTGAGCAATTCGATATGGGATTGACAAATTTTAGATTTCATGATAAGTCATACAATTTTCGATCCAGCAACTGCCAAGACGGTTAGAAAATTATAGATTAGATCGCGGAAAATATTGCTAGGACTGCATTTCCCTTCTTCCTTCTTCCTTCTTCCTTCTTCCTTCCCTTGTAAATTGACATTAGTTGCTCAAATCGAGATAGGATCGAGTGTGATTTCGATCGCAGATTGCGCTTTCTTTTGATAACCCTTATGAAGCATTACCTTTCCCGTCTAATAGCTCTGGTATTAGTTTTTGTCATCGGCTTAACAGGCTGTAGCAACGTGCCAGCTACTCTGAGCGGAGATTATCGCCAAGATACATTAGCATTGGTGAACACTTTGAGAACAGCGCTAACACTGCCCGAAGGTGCGCCGGAAAAAGCAGTCGCCCAAGCAGAGGCCCGCCAAAGAATCAATGATTTTGCCGCTGCTTACCGCCGCGATCCCGCTCTTACCAAGCTTTCATCTTTTACCACGATGCGGACGGCATTAAACTCTTTAGCAGGACATTACAGTTCTTATCCCAACCGCCCCGTTCCTGAGAAGTTGAAAAAGCGTCTGGAATCTGAATTTCAGCAGGTAGAAGCAGCTCTCAATAGAGGAGCTTGATGCCATTGGCAGGCAGAAGGCAGAATCCTATAGCATAAGGAAGAAGGAAAGCACGACACGGATTCGGACACGGATACACGGATGAATTTTCTGCTATTGTCCATTCTTCCAGAGGAAAGAAGGAAGAAGTAAAATGAAGTTACAGCAACATTTTCAGCACTTCAGAACCTCCTAACGGCCTTGACTGTTGCTATAAGTCTACAGCTTGTTTGCTCTCGATATTTGAGAAGTAGTAATTTCCATTTGAAATTTCAACTGTATTTAACGCCCGCTTCAGCAGGGCGTTTTTTTATGCGTGAGAATGCTGACACAATAGAAGGAAACAGTCAACAGCCAACCCTCCGCAAGGCTCAACCCAATGCCCAATTACCAATTACCAATTACCAATTACCAATTAGCAGATTTGATTTTTCGATCGACTTGTGCCATAACTAGGTCAACAGAAAAAAGCAGAAACTTTGTAGTTGCGCTGTAGCGCGATCGCACTTTGCCACTCGCCAGCCAACTTAAACTAGCAAACCCCATTCAATTTTCCCATGAAATTTGCACCAACACGCATCGCAAATTCCCAACACCAGCGACGCTTTTTAAGTGCGGTAAGTGCTGTTTTAGTCAGTAGCTTTGTCGGCCAGCTTGTCGAAAACCAACCTGCTGTTGCCCAGACATCAGCCTATTGCCAATTATCCAAAGAACAGACAAATATTAAAGAAGACTTGCGCCGGGCCGCGCTGTCAGGAAGACCGGAATCTCAGAAAGCATACATTGCTATTTTGAACAAACACGGGCGGGAAATAGCAGAATGCCGCCGCAAAACTTGGCCGCAAACTCAAGCAATTTGGCTGCGTTTGTATCCCTGCGATGTCAAACCCGGTGAGATCGATCGAGTGTTGGATAAAGTTGTTAACCAAGGTTACAACCAAGTTTACATAGAAACATTTTACGACGGTCAAGTGCTGCTACCAGCAGCAGATAATCCTACAGTTTGGCCGTCAGTTTTAAGAAATCGGGGCTACGAGAAATACGATTTGTTAGAAAGGGCAATCGCTAAAGGAAAACAGCGGGGTTTAAAAGTTTATTCCTGGTTGTTTACCATGAACTTTGGCTATACCTATTCTCAGCGCGCCGACAGACAGCAAACCATCGCCAGAAACGGCAAAAATCAAACCAGTTTGACGGTAGTTCAAGACGCGGGATTGCACGACCAAACTGGCGAAAGTCATGCAACTCACACCTTTGTCGATCCCTACAGCCCGCAAGCCAAGCAAGACTATTCTTTGTTAGTAAATCAAGTTCTCAGACGCAGACCGCAAGGGATATTATTCGATTACATTCGCTACGTGCGGGGTGTCGGTCCGGCTTCAGTTGCTACCAAAGTTCAAGACTTGTGGATTTACGGTCAATCGTCACAACAAGCACTTTTGCAGCGCGCTACAAATCAGCAAGGAAGAGATTTAATTCAGCGGTATTTAGCAAGAGGATTTATTACTGTGAGTGACGTTCAAGCAGTAGTAAAACAATATCCTACAGAAAAAGAACCTTTGTGGCAAGGGCGTACTCCCAGACCGATCGCGGTAGTAACTCCTGCTCCAAAAAAGGCAAATGCAACGGCAACTACATCTTCAAAAACATCCACTAGCGGCAGACCAAATACCCCTACTCCGAGTCCGAGTCCCACTCCACCACTGCCCGATACAGGCATTTTACAAAAAGACCTGTGGCAACTGAGTGTCGCTCACGCAGTGCAAGGAATTTTAGATTTTTTTGGGATGGCAATTGCGCCAGTTCAAAGGATGGGAATACCTGCGGGAGCAGTGTTTTTTCCACATGGAAATCAGATCGTAAATCAAGGGGGATTTGATTCGAGATTGCAGCCTTGGGATCGGTTTCCAGCATCTGTAGAATTTCACGCGATGTCTTACGGAAATTGCGGGGATGTAAGCTGCATCGTACCGCAGGTGCAGCGGGCGGCAAGTTTGGCTCCTGCGGGGGCAAAAGTGATTCCTGCAATTGCTGGAGATTGGGGAAAATCTGTGAAAAATCGGCCGTCTTTGGAGGTGCAGATGCGGTCAATTCGATCGGCCGTACCGCAAATTAATGCAGTAAGCCATTTTTCTTACGGCTGGCAGGAACCGGAGGATGAAAGAGCACGGCAAACTTGCAGGTTGTAGTATAATTATTTGTAGGAATGCAATCTGTTGCGTTCCTACAAAACCAGTTAAAATATAGGAGTATTGACTGTGGTAAATCAGTCAGAAATAGAAGAGCCAGGATTCGATCGAGATGGGTCGATCGAGGATCTAAATTTAAGTTTAGAAGAAGAAAACGGCGACGAAGCTTATGAAACAGATAAATTAATTTACGACCCTGATGAAATTAATATTTTCACTAGAGAACCCACGATCGAGCAACTTTTAAGAAGAATTAATGAGGAAGCTCTCGATTTAGCACCGGACTTTCAGCGTCATGCAAATATCTGGAAATAAGACGCTAAAAGCAGACTTATTGAATCGATTTTAATTCGCATTCCATTACCAGCTTTTTATATAGATGCAACGAATGAAGATAAATGGTTAGTTGTCGATGGATTGCAGCGACTATCTGCCCTCAAACAATTTATGAGCGATAAAACTCTCAAGTTATGCGGGCTAGAATATCTAAGCAATTTTGAAGGCAAAACTTACGATGAAATAGAGCGCAGATACCAGCGGCGAATCGAAGAAACTCAAGTAACAGTTTATTTAATTGAAAAAGGCACGCCTCCTGAAGTTAAATATAATATTTTTAAGCGGATTAATACAGGTGGACTGCCGATGTCCCCTCAAGAAATTCGCCATGCTCTCAATCCTGGTAAGGCCACAAAATTCTTAGCTAAACTTGCGACATCTAATGAATTCGATCGAGTTACTAATCTTAGTGATTCGCGGAAAATGCGGATGGAAGATCGAGAATTTATACTCGGTTTTTTAGCCTTTAAACTTACATCTTATAAAAATTATCAATCTGAGACAAGAGATTTATTCTTGACCAAGGCATTATCCAAGCTTAATAATATGTCTGAATCCGAATTAAGAGTCATTGAGAATAATTTCAAAAAGGCTATGGTTGCAGCATGGGAAATATTTGCCAAAAATGCTTTCCGTAAAGTATCTCAAAACCAGAAAAAAAGTTTCCAATTAATAAAGCATTGTTTGAAGTTTGGTCTGTTAATCTCAGTTTACTTAGCGACGAGCAACTTGATATATTGAAGCAGCACAAGGAGCAATTGATTGAGAAATTTAGAAATTATGTAGATAGCGATCGAGATTTTCTAACTTCTATCTCTCAAGCAGCAGAAAAAATCGAGTATAGATTTACGATAATTGAAAAAATCATTCATGAGGTTCTGAGATGATGACTTCGCTACATTTGCTCAACTTTAAACCGTTTGCAAATCAGTTATTGGAATTCAAAAAACTAAGGAATTCGCACTCAAGAAGATTTTAATGCTATGATTCTTGCAGAAAACTATCCTCTTTCTCGTTGGCGCAACGATAAGGAAGTTAATAGAGAAGAGCGAACTTTTCTCTTAACACTGGCAACTAAAAAACCTTTATCAGTTGATATTACCGATCTAAATATTAAAATAAAAGTTGAAGATTCAGATTGTGAATTGAGTTTACATGGCAACCAAGTAGAGGGATTCAAAGTTGCTCACTATCTTGAAACACTAGCAATTAGCCTGAATTCTGAATTGCTGTGGAATAACAGTCGCATCAAGTTAGAACTCATACAAATTGATGAAAATGAAGATCTGATAGAAGAAAGTGTAGAGGTGATTCATGCCAGTCAGAAAAACCATGTTATCGAACACGCTGATTGGATTAGAAAGCGCCTTCAATCTGAAAGGATTAATGGCATGGAACTATGGAATCGTAGAGAAGAGTTGTTCCCCAGCCTGCAATTTTGCGAGGCTGGTAATAAACAGTTGCGGAGACTCCGTTCAGGAGAAGAAAAATTACAACTTGTTTTAGAAATTTTGTATCAGATTGAAAATTGTGCTAAAAATTGGGAAATGGGTTATTTTAGCCTTAATGGTACATCTATAGAGGTTTCTGGAGAAAGCGAGCCAACTCTCAACAAGTATTGTAAAGAACGAACTTTTCTTTGTCCTGATGGTAAGGAACGTTTATTTGAGCAACACGCCAAAATTAGACAGCATAATTGGCGAATTTACTTTTTTTCAGAAGTATCAGCAGGTATGCGAAAGGTGATTATCGGTTATGTTGGTACTCATCTTCCCAGTGTAAATTATCCTACCTAATTTCAATATCAACTTAGCAGAGGTTTAGGCGATAATTCAATAGTTAACATCAAATAGTACAGTTAATGAGCCCCAAACTTTCTAAAAAATCAGCGATTAAAAATGTTATACTTATTGGCTCGATCGCCCTTATGTCCCTCTCTCCCGACAACCTAAAAACTGCCAATTCAAATTCTCTAGCCCAAATCCCGCCTTTTTTTGAAGATTCGCCACCAAATCTCCTCAAACCGCCCAAACCCACAAAAACACCGCCTTCTCCCCCGCCAACTCCCGCCCCCACGCCCACCGAACAACCTTTAATCTTCGCACCGCCGGCACAATTTCGCGGACAAATAGTTTACGAAGCAAATATCAGTAACTCCAAAGTTATCGCCCTAACATTTGACGACGGCCCCTCACCAGATACGTTGAAAATATTAGAAGTTTTGCAGCAACACAACACCGTCGCTACCTTCTTTTGTTTGGGTAGAAACCTGCGAGAATATCCCGAAATTGCCAAAAAAGTCGTGCAAGCCGGAAATGCGATCGGCAACCATACGTGGCATCACTACTATCACAATGTTACCGAAAAAACAGCATCCAATGAAATCGATTATACAGGAATTCACATTCATCGATCGACCGGGACAAAAAGTTTATTATTTCGACCCCCAGGCGGATACTTAAACAACGGTTTTGCAGACTACGCTAAAAAGAAAAACTATGTAGTGGTAATGTGGTCGATCGACCCTAAAGATTACCTACAACAGTCCCCATCCACTATAGCAAATACCGTAATTTATCAAGCTAAATCCGGGGCGATCGTTTTGTTGCATGACGGTGGAGGTCCCCGCTACAATACAGTCAAAGCTTTGAATCTAATTATTCCCCAACTCAAACAACAAGGATACCGTTTTGTCACAGTACCGCAATTATTAGAAATGCAAGCAGCACAACAACAGCAAACGGGCGATCGTCAAGCAAAATGAACGGAAATTAATCTGCATATAGCTGCGTTTATAGATGTTTTAATTCTAGTTGAGTATACAGATTGTAGGGACACAGCACTGCCCTGTCCCTACCCGATCTGATAATTGAAAAATGCTGTATCTGCTGTCATCTGCGGTTAAACATCAAACCGTGCTACACTGATTAACAGCCCTATAAATTATGAGTAATTATGGTGCAAAAACTTCAAGCCAAAGACATCAATCTCCGGTATTTAATCGATAACTACGGCTTGCAGCGAGTTAGAAACCCGGAGTTTTTCCGAGAATAGCAAGAAAACCTGCCCGAAGTAACAGACATCGAGAAACAATTGCTCGATCGAGTCAAAGAAATCTACTACAATTTGTTAGAGTCCTCGCCCGTACTCGAAAACCCAGTTAAACTTACAATTATCAGCCCGATTTTATTTATTGCCGGTCTGCTTGAGTCTCCTTTTCAATTCAAAGTCGAAAAGTCTATTTCTATTCAAGAAGAAGACGAAGGCAGAATCATTGAAGGCAGAATAGATATTCTGATGATGAAAAATAACTTTTGGGTGACAGTAATTGAATCTAAACAACTTTCATTTTCAACAGACGCAGGGCTTGCCAAACTCCTAAAAGATATGCTGGCAGATCCAAATCCAGAAACTCCTATTTTTGGTACGATCGCTACAGGTGGTAACTTCAGTTTTGTCAAATTAGTCAGAGAAGAAACTCCGAAGTATGCCTTATCCCCAGAATTTGTTATTTCCAATCCCGGCAATGACTTGTACCGCGTTTTGCAGATTTTAAAACGCCTGAGTCAATTGCCAGACTAGCCAAGAACAGCATTTTAAGCTATCTTTCACAACAGACAATATTTAGAGATATCAAAATTCCAATTGGTGCGAGCATGGTAAATTACTGGATAATCGGCGCTTTAGCAATAGCATCTGTTTGTTGGGCAGAGATCGTGCGAGACTTTTATCACGTCGTCTCTCATTATTGGCCGCCCCTCTACAAGCTGCACGCTTGGCACCATCGGGTTTTTCGCCCGAATTTAACCCCCGTTAGCGATACAATTTACAAGCAAGCCCATTGGCGTCACGACGTGCCCGAAGCTGCGACGATGATGGTTTTCGGCTTGTTGCTGTGGGTTGCAGCTTATTTCGGGGTGCCGGCATATCATTGGGGCGCAGCAGCAGGTTGTGTTTATACTTTAAGCTTTTTATTAAGCGCGATCGCCCGCGGTTGCGGCATCAAAGGTGCAGATGAATTAACCGATATCACCCACCAGCCTGGAGACTTTCTCACTCCGCCTGCTGATTGGTTTGTCAACAAACCTTACCACTGGCGGCATCATTTCGACAATCAAAATGCTTACTATTGCGGTACTTTTACCTTAATAGACAAACTTATGGGCACGGCACTTTCTCTCAAAGGCAAAACTGTAGCTGTCACCGGCGCCTCCGGAACTTTGGGACGTTTGCTTCTGAAACAACTTCACAAATCCGGTGCAAAAATTATCGCCCTCACCTCTAGAAATGAGGAAGTTACTGTTAGTGTTGACGGCGAAAATTTGCCTGTAAAAACTCTAACTTGGCAAGCTGGCGCAGAAGCAGACTTAGCGCCATTGTTAGAAAAAGTCGATATTCTCGTCATCAATCACGGGATTAACGTACACAATTCAAGAAGCGGAGAGGCAATTGCTAACTCTTATGAAATTAACACATTTTCGGCGTGGCGGCTGATGGAACTCTTTTTCCTAACAGTCCGCACTAACGAAAATATAGCGACAAAAGAAGTTTGGATCAATACTTCGGAAGCAGAAGTAATTCCCGCTGTCAGTCCCCTTTACGAACTCAGCAAGCGGGCATTGGGAGATTTAGTAACTCTGCGGAGGCTGGATGCACCTTGTATCGTGCGGAAATTAATTTTAGGGCCGTTTAAAAGCAATTTAAATCCGATCGGCATTATGTCGCCAGATTGGGTAGCCAAACAAATTGTCAAACAAGCTAAAGCTGACAACCGCAACATTATCGTGACCGTAAATCCTTTGACTTTTATCCTCTTTCCCATCAAAGAATTTTTTGTTTCTCTGTATTTCCAAATTTTCAGCCGCAAGGCAATTTTACAGACAAAAGAAGCGACTGAAAAATCCAGCGTTGAAGCAAAAATTAATTGATTCAGAAGTGATACTAAATCTGCATTTTCTACCCCATTTATAATTAACCGCAGCAGCACAGAGAATACAGAGAGACGGAAAGAGTATCAAGGGGATACTCAACTCAGATTTGGTGTGAAGCATCAACTTGTAGGGTGCGCACTGCGCACCTTACCAATTTAGGACTTATGCAAGAAGAACGTATTGATGTCAGTACGATCGAAGGCGAAGTAATCGCAAAAGCTTATTTTGTTCTGCGAGTGCGTAAGTCCTACAATTAAACAATTAACGGAAGAATCTAGCCCGATCGCAAAAATTAATCGATCCAAACAAAATTTTTGAAGAACTTTCTGGCTGTCGATCGCCAAAACTTTATTTACAGACTATTGACTTTACAGAATCTTCATAAATTTTACTTGACAAGTAAGTAATTTTGTCAAACAATTAAAGTCTAAAGTCATTTAGCATTGCAGCAGTAACAGGCAAGAATTGACTGCTGCAAAGTTAAGATGAAAAGCTAAAGAATGCGTTGTGTTTTTTGAAATACTTGTCGGGCAAAAAGTGCGATAGCCCGTCATGTACTGTTTCAAATTAAAAATGTCGATCGAACTCCGTTAAATAGTTATAAATACCGAGGGGTTGGTTCACATCCGGTATGCAATATCGGTAGAAAATAAACTCAATCTTCAGCAGTCTAATAGGTTCGATCGAGCGGAGATGTTGCGCCATTATCAATTAGCCGTAGGGTCGGATTCACCAACAGCCTAAAAAGTTATAGATAGGTTAAATAAACCCAGCCCACCTACTAGAAGGAGTATGTCAAGCTAATTTTTGCGTCGCATTAATACGCTCAAATCGCTGTTTTTATAAACAGAAAACAGTCAATTTAATCAATTAGGGATGTCTACCATGAACAATCAAATACTCAACAAAATATTAGGGGCGATCGGTACAATAGCCTTAGCAATTGTTGCTGGATTAGCAGCAGAAACTCCTAAAGCACAAGCAGCAGTTCTTAGTTACAACTTCACGACCGATACAACCGGATGGACTACAGGTACTTACAGCGGTTTCTTTAAGTTTGACAACTCCTCTCTCACCGGCATCGGCGAAGAAGTTGTTGGAATATCAGAAGCTGTTTTTAACTTTGTGGACGCTGAAAACAAGCCTCGCACTTACAATTTTGGTAGCTCGTCAAAGGTATCCTTTGGCATCAATAATGTATACAGGGATATTTTTATAACAAGTTCAGCAATAGATATCGCAGTCTACCTACTTGATGGCGAACTTTTGGGACTTTCCTTTGGTCGATTTGCCCTGTCATCTATCAGCGGTGCTCCGAGGTTTATTGATGAAGGTTTGCGCCAATTTACCACTTCTGATGTTTTATATATGACGATCGATCCCTATACTGATGTTATTGATGGGTATTTGAGAATGCCATTGAATCGTCTTGCATCGATAGACTTACCTTATCAAGGTACTGTAAATTATACAGGGCCTGACAGGGCAGTTGATGTACCTTGCGCAACAGTTCCCGAACCGATGACTGTTGCGGGTACTGCTTTAGCTTTAGCAAGTTGTGCAGCATTCAAACGTAAGAAAAACCAACAGCATTTGTCATAATTTTCGGGCGATCGCACCAATTCACATCAAGCATTCAATTTTACAGTGCGATCGCCACAAAATATCTGTCTGAATTTCAGGGTTTTAAGCATACTTAATAGTCCATCTACTCCAAGAAAAAAACTCAAATGAAAAATCCAACACTCGATCGAATTCTGGGAATTATTGGCGGTACGATTTTCAGTATCGGTACTGGATTAGCAGTCGCAACTCCCAAAGCAGAAGCAGCCGTTCTTACCTATAATTTCCAAGCAACAACTACAGGATGGAACGCAGGTACTTACGACGGTTACTTTAAGATTGACAACTCTTCCCTTACTGGAATCGGTGAAGAAGCTATCCCTATCTCAGAAGGCGTTTTTAACTTTCTTGCTTCTGATGGTACACCTATGTCTTACTCATTAAGATCTTTAGGCTCTCAAATGCCTTTCAGAGGTACAAGCCCTATACCAGGAGTAGATCCTCCAGGAGTGACGGGTATGTCAGCAGTAGATATTGCAGCATTCATGCTCGACGGGAATTTTTTGGGATTGTCTATCGGCAGACTTGGTGCTCCATCGCTTTATGTTTCATCGATTTCTAGTAATCGGGTGTTAATTGATGAGGGTATGCGCCTTGGGGTTAGATACACATATTATATGGCCCAAATTTTACATCTGACAGTCAATCCCTACAGCGATGTTATTGAAGGCTATCTATCAGTACCGCGACATCGTTTATTACTTAATGAAATAAGACCGTATCAAGGAACAGTCACTTATAGCGGGCCGACAAGGGTAGTTGGTGACATAGCTGTCGAACCAGTTCCCGAACCGATGACTGTTGCGGGTACTACTTTAGCCTTAGCAGGTTTTGCAGCATTCAAACGCAAGAAAAACCAACAACAATTATCGTAATTTTCGGATTTTAATTGTCGGGCGATCGAGCGATTATTCAGCAAGCCCTAATTATTTTCTGGGAGATGCCAACCCAGTTTTGCGGTAAAGTTGGTGCGCTGCAATATAATTGCTCACAGACTTCGGAACTAAACGCTCGATCGAGCGCCCTCCCTCACAGTAATTGCGGATCGAACTCGACGCGATCGCGATCGCGGGCATTGCTAAAACTTCCCAGCTAATTTGCACCTGTTTGAGAATCATTTGTTCGGCAACGTTGCAACACAGAACACTAGTATCAATTAGCACCTCTGCTTCCGGCAAGCTCAAGGAATTCACCAGAGTCACTCCAAAGC
>JBOFTL010000840.1:0-4581 GCA_051652045.1 Microcoleus sp.
GAGAATGTCCGCCTCTTTGAGTGCTTGCAAGCCTTCCATCTGCCGTTCGTGCAGAATTTGTGCAGCTTCCAAACCCTTGTAGCGTTTGCGGCGGTAGTGAACCCAGGGATAAATTTTGGTGCCGATTTCTGGGTCTACCATATTAATAGTAATGGTGACGTGATCGACGTTGAGAGCTTTAATCTTTTCGACGTGATCCGGCAGCATCAGTCCGTTGGTAGACAAGCACAATTTAATATCCGGTGCTTTGTCAGCAATCAATTCAAAAGTGCGGAAAGTCTTTTCGGGATTTGCTAAAGGATCGCCGGGGCCGGCAATACCTAGCACTGTCATCTGAGGAATTTTGCCTGCAATTACTAATACCTTATGGGCGGCTTCTTCGGGAGTTAATAACTCGCTCACTACACCAGGACGGCTTTCGTTTGCGCAGTCATATTTCCGGTTACAGTAGTTACATTGAATGTTGCAAGCGGGAGCTACGGCAACGTGCATCCGAGCGTAGTGATGGTGTGCTTCTTCGCTGTAGCAGGGATGTTTGGCAATGCGATCGAGCATTCGCTGGTCGTGGGTGGTTGCCGTACTGGTATTGCTGCTACAACCGCAGCTATCGGAACTCTTTTTCACCGCGTTTTTGGAGATCGCAATATTCGTAGCAGGCTGGGTAGCCGGAGGAGATAGAAGTCCTGAAGATGGGGGTGGTGTCATTGAATTTCGGCAGTGCTAGATGGACAGTGCCAGTGAGAAAGACGGTTGCTACATTCCTCTAAAAAAGGATTGAAGTCGCTCGGTACAGACAACCTGCCAATGCAGGCTAGAAGTTCTAATTCGTCCGATTGGGAGCGATTTGTGATGCTGTAGGACAGCGACTTCATTTCGACTTTTAAGAAAGAGTGGTGCAGTTGCGTTGTTTTCTCGTCGCCTCTCCTGCCAGGAAACTTGATTCTCTGTTTTTGGTGTTTCCGAATCGGGAGAGTCGATCGATTGGCGTTATGAGATTTATAACAGTCGCTCAAACAGGGTTGCTTTCTGTCGCCCCGGTAAGAGTTATTGAATTCATTAGTTTGTACTCAAGCTGTCAAACCCTGACTGAGTGAGGGTAAAAAAATTTTTTCGGGTTGAGGTGCGAGTATTTTTTGCAGGGGGTGCGAGTATTTTTTGAGTTGGGTAGTAGCATTTCTGGTACTCAGCTCAAATGCTTGTTAAATCAACAGATGAAGCTATTTTTGGGTGATTTTTCAAGTCAGCAAAGTTGTACTCAAAAAGACTGTCAAGATTCTGACAAAGCTTACTGAGAGCCAATTTTGAGCGTTTTTTGATGAAAAGCTGGGAGCAAATACCAAAGCAAATCGTTGCGGATAGCTCCCAGCAATATCCGAAATTCAATTCTGTATCTAAGTTAGCACTTTTCTCAACCTAAAGCAATCTTTATAATATTTTTCTTATATTTGTTCAGCACGAACAGAACTACAGTATAAATAGATGGATTGGATACAAAATCTCTGGTTTGAGTACATAGTCAGCAGTGAGTTATTGGGGCTGCTAATTGCCGGAAAAGCTGATGAATGCAGGATTTGACTGTGAGTGCTCGAATACAGGTTCCTGTTGCGATAAATACCAGTCCCTACGATCGAAAATGCTAGTACCTCAACCCATAAAAAAATTTAAACCTTTGCCAGATTAGGGTTAGGGAGTTGAGTACATGACTAATTAATTCAATAACTTTGATTCGGGCTGTTTCGCGAGTCCTGTTTTTTGCTGCCTGATATAAGCAGGAGAACAGAAGACAATTTTTTGCAACCCGAAAACAATGCAGCACTCTCCTACCTCACTCTGTCTTCCCCTCTCCGAGGATGCTCTCAAAGAGCCAACTTCTGCATTGGAATCAAACCCGTTATCGATCGAGGATTCAGACCAAATCCAGGTTGGCAACCCCATTTATTGTCATTGCGAAAGAAGTGAAGCAATCGCAAAGACTCTGCTTCCAAGATTTTTCAAAGAAACCGGGTTTTTGTGCGTACCAATTGCAGGATGGCAAGCGGTAAAGGAAGATTTTCGCATCATTTTCGATCGCGATCCGGCTGCCCATCATTGGTTGGAGGTGCTGTGCTGCTATCCGGGTTTCCACGCTCTCACTTTATATCGTTTCGCTCACTGGCTGTACAGCCGTCGCGTTGCGTTCATCCCCCGGCTGATTTCACATTTGACTCGATTCTTGACGGGGATTGAAATTCATCCCGGTGCCTCGATCGGGAAAGGAGTTTTTATCGACCACGGGATGGGTGTGGTGATTGGAGAAACGGCAATTGTGGGCGATTACTGCTTGATTTACCAGGGAGTCACTCTGGGCGGCACCGGCAAGGAAATTGGCAAACGCCATCCGACTCTGGGTGAGTATGTGGTGGTTGGTGCTGGGGCAAAGATTCTGGGCAACATCCAAGTTGGAGACTACGCTCGCATCGGAGCTGGATCGATCGTACTGCGAGAGGTACCGTCCCATTGCACGGCTGTTGGAGTTCCCGGACGCAATATTTGTCGCACAAATACTGAAACCTGCCCTCTAGAGCACGGGGAAGTTCCCGATGTTCAAGCGGTGGCAATACAGGCATTGCTCGATCGAATTGAAAATTTAGAACAACAAATTCAACTGTTAATTCCAAATCATCAGGCTCTTTAACTTTGCTTTCGAGGTAACTCCAATGTCCCCCCCTTATTCTGCAAATCCCAACACCAGCCAGATTGAAGATCGACTAAAGATCGGTGTTTCTGTCACTCATATTGTTTCTGTTTCTCGGATCGATCGCTGGCAAATCCACCATCGCCTCCAAGAATTAATGATTCCTTGTTCGTGTCCGGAAGATGGTTCGCTGCGGGTAGAAATACACGATTGGATCGGTGCTCTGCTGCTGCGAAGTGTCGTGCAACAATTTGTTGCTTCTCGCCAAGAAATGGTGCACTGGCTGGAGCGGTGTTGGAATGTCGATCGATATTAATTCCGCTATAGCAATCCTTGCAGGAGACGTAAATTTTTTACCCCACCCCAACCCTCCCCTTAGCAAGGGGAGGGAGTAAGAAATTCACAAATGATTTAGAATTGCTCGATCGACTATCAACTGTCAACGATCGACTCTCAACGATCGACCGCAGATTGATGCGGATAAACGCAGATAAACGCAGATTGATTTCATCAATCGATCGCGAGCGGGGACGCTCGCACTACAACTCTCAAAGGAGATTATCAAATGACACAGGTACAGGCACTCGTACAAGAATTCGGTCAAATTCAAACAAATCCAGTTGGATTAGGTCAGGAAGTTATTGTTCCGGTTTGTGAAGGATTGAATATTGCGCTTGCTACTTTTCAAGCACTTTATTTGCAATACCAAAAACATCATTTTGTTGTGGAAGGTGCAGAGTTTTATTCACTGCATGAATTCTTTGCTGAAAGTTACGGACAAGTCCAAGGTTATGTTCACCAAATTGGCGAGCGATTAAATGGATTGGGTGGTGTTCCTGTCGCCAGCTTCAGCAAACTCGCAGAATTATGCTGCTTCTCACCAGAACCCGATGGAGTTTTTACGGCACGGCAGATGGTGGAACATGACTTGCAAGCGGAGCAAATGGCGATCGATCTATTGCGGCGGCAGGCTTCCGGTGCAGAGAGTGTGGGCGATCGCGCTACTCGCTATCTCTACGAGCAATTTCTGTTGCAAACCGAAGATCGCGCCTTCCATTTAGCACATTTCCTTGCCGAAGATAGCCTGACATTTAACTTTGTAAATCGGGCCTAGGTAAGTAGAAGGAAGAAGGAAAGCACGACACGGATTCGGACACGGATACACGGATGAATTTTCAGAAGATTGTTCATTCTTCGGAAGGTCTTCGTTGTCAGAAAAGCTAGCCAGTAAGCTTTTGATTCTCGATCGAACTTAATCCTTAATTGGGAGGCAGTCATGGGCAGTAACACGCAATTAATTCATTTTTTGCAGCAGGAAATGGCAATTTCAACTGCAGAAATTGACGTGTTGCTGCGCCATCCCGAACACGATCGCGCTCCTTTACCGATGCTGCTTTGGCAGTATGGATTGATAACGCTTCAACAACTGACTCAAATTTTTGATTGGCTGGAGGCTCACTACTGAAAAAATATCTTAGGAATGAGAATTAAATAACTTGCATTTTTTGTAGGTTGGGTTGAGGAACGAAACCCAACGCCACCCTCGAACGTTGGGCCCCGCGTTGCGGAGGGTTCATGCTTCAACCCAACCTACTCCGGTTATTTAATCCACGATCCTTAGTTAAATCCAAACCACCTCACAAGATTGCCGATTAGACATGAGAATTTCCAACATGAAAACCTCTCTTATTCAGATTAATGATACGACCTTGCGAGATGGAGAACAGGCAGCCGGGATTGCCTTCAATATCGAAGAAAAAATCGCGATCGCCACTTTTCTTGATTCGATCGGCGTACAAGAAATGGAAGTCGGCATTCCGGCAATGGGACAAGAAGAAGCCGAATCTATTCGGGCGATTTCCAACCTGGGATTGAAGGCAAAATTACTCGGCTGGAACCGGGCAAAA
>JBOFTL010000841.1:0-3192 GCA_051652045.1 Microcoleus sp.
AACAACTGGAAATCGAACAAAAAGAGGCTTTCCCCAACGTCAGTCACGCCATTGTCGAATATCCTTTGCCGCTGCTAGAAAAAGGCATCGAAATCGTAGACAGTCCGGGACTGAACGATACAGAAGCGCGCAACGAAATCTCTCTCAATTATATCAACAACTGTCACGCGATTTTGTTTGTATTTCGAGCCGCGCAGCCTTGCACTTTAACAGAACGCCGCTACCTAGAAAATTATATCAAAGATCGCGGCTTAACAGTCTTCTTTTTGATTAACGGTTGGGACGAAATTAGCGAAGGCGCGATCGACCCTGAAGATGCGACAGAAATTGCCGAAGCCGAAGATAGATTGCGCCGAGTTTTCCGCACGAATATCGGTGAATACTGTCAGGTTGATGGAGCGGATATTTACAGCGATCGAGTGTTTGAAATTAGCTCTCTCCCAGCACTGCGGCGGCGGTTAAAAGATAAAAATGCCGCCCTTGACGACACTGGATTTCCCGAGTTTGTAGGAGCGATCGATACATTTCTCACTCAAGAAAGAGCAGTTTCTCAAATGCGGCAAGCGCGGACTTTAGCGCGATCGGTTTGCAACCACGTCCGCGAAGCAGTCGAGCGGCGGATTCCTTTATTAGAAAAGGATGTTAGCGATTTAAAACAGCGGATTGCCTCCGTCGAACCGGAGTTTGATAAGCTGCATGAAATTCGCGATCTCTTTCAGGAAGAGATTAAACTTACGCGCGATCGCAAAGCCAAATCCGTAGCTGATTCTTTCAAAACATATGTTTTGAATTTAGGCAATACTTTCGACTCAGATTTTTTGCGCTACCAACCAGAAATCGGTTTTTTTGATTCTCTAGACTCCAGCAAGCGCGATGCATTTAATGCAGCCTTTAAAAAAGCTTTCGAGCAGTACATTAACGACAAAATTTCGGCATGGGAACTCACAGCAGAAAAAGAGATTCAAGCCGCATTTATCGAGTTGGGTAAAAGTGCTGCCAACCACAGCGAAGCCTACACGAAAATTACCGATTCAATGACAGAAAAGCTGATCGGAGAAAAAGTATATGTCGGTGCGCGTATCGATGCCGAAGACAATTCTCCCACCTGGGCAAAATGGGCGATGGGATTTTTCTCTTTAGCTTCGGGAAACGTGGCCGGTGTTGTGTTAGCAGGGGCAGGTTTTGACTGGAAAAATATTCTGGTAAACTGGATAGCTGTCATTGGAATTAGCAGCTTTTTGTTGATGTTTACCGGAACATTTCTCGGACCTATAGGTATGGTAGCGATCGGTTTGGGAGTAGGTGCATTGCAAGCAGATCAGGCTCGCAAGGAATTAATTCAAGCGACGAAGAAAGAGTTTGTCAAATATTTACCGCAGCTAGCCCAGGAACAATACGAATTGATTCATCAAAATGTCAAAGAATGTTTTGACAAGTACGATCGAGAAGCAATTAAGCGGTTAAATGATGATATCAAATCTCGCAAAGCAGAGTTAGATAATTTGCTAGCTCAAAAAGAATCCCGCGAGATCGATCGCGAAGCGGAATTAAAGCGCTTGAAAAATATCGATTCTGGCGTTAATTCCGAATTGCAAAAGATCGAATCAGCCTATCAAACTTTTTTAAGTAGTTGATAGTTTAGAGTTGTAGTGCGAGCGTCGGGAGCTCGCTCGCGATTGATAGTTGATAGTTGAGAGGTAGGGGCGGTGCCCCCGTGCCCGCCCGAGTTGATAGTTGAGAGTTGTGAGGGAGTGCGTGAGTTACCAGGACTAGAGGGAGTTTTGATTTGACTGTTGACTGTTGTTCATCTTTCTTCTTTCTTGTTCCTCATTTCTCATTCCCTCTTCCCTCTTCCCTCTTCTCTCTTCCCTCTTCTCTCTTCCTTCTTCCTTCTTCCCTCTTCTCTCTTCCTTCTTCCTTCTTCCCTCTTCCTTCTTCCTTCTTCCTTCTTCCTTCTTCCTTCGATTAACATGACTTACAAAATTGCTACCGAAAATTTCCTCAACGATTTAGATCGAGTTACCAAAGCACGCGCCAGCGTAGCAGCGGAACTGCAAAAGCTAGTAGAAACCCTAGAAAAATCCGAATCCGAATCCGAAAAAAATTCCGGTCGATTGGGTTTAGAAAGAGAATTAGAAGACGCCACCACAGCCAGTAAAAACTTGCGCGAAGGAGTCTTTCGACTGCTAGTTTTAGGCGACATGAAACGCGGCAAAAGCACCTTTCTCAACGCCTTAATCGGCGAGAATTTATTACCCAGCGATGTCAATCCCTGTACCGCTTTACTCACAGTTTTGCGCTACGGTGCCGAAAAGAAAGTAACCGTTTATTTCAACGACGGTAAAAGCCCCAAAGAACTCGATTTTAAAAGCTTCAAACAAGACTACACCATCGACCCCGCCGAAGCAAAACGTCTCGAACAAGAGAAAAAACCCGCATTTCCAGATATAGACTGCGCCATTGTCGAATATCCTTTGCCGCTGCTAGAAAAAGGCATCGAAATCGTAGACAGTCCTGGGTTAAACGATACCGAATCTCGCAATGAATTATCCCTCGGTTATATCAACAATTGCCACGCTATTTTGTTTGTTCTCAGGGCGACTCAACCTTGCACTCTCGGCGAAAGACGCTATCTGGAAAATTACATTAAAGGCCGCGGCTTGAGCGTTTTCTTTCTCATCAATGCTTGGGACCAAGTGCGCGAAAGTTTGATCGATCCAGACGATCCTGAAGAATTGGAAGCTGCAGAAGGAAGATTGCACAAAGTTTTTAAAGCTAATTTGGCTGAATATTGCTTGATGGAGGGACACGATATTTATGACGAAAGAGTGTTTGCAATTACCTCAATTAAGGCGCTGAGATTGCGGGTAAAAAATTCCGATGCGGATTTAGCTGGTACGGGTTTTCCTGAGTTTATGGCGGCGCTAAATACATTTTTAACTCAGGAAAGGGCGATCGCACAATTGCGTCCCGCAAGGACTTTAGCCCGTCAAATTGCTACTCGGGTGCGCGAAGCTGTTGACAGGCGCTTACCATTGCTCGATCGCGATGTCAATGAGTTGAAAGAAAAGATTAATTCCGTCGAGCCTGAGTTCAAAAACTTGAATCAAATTCGCGATGATTTTAAACAGGAAATCATCGCAATGCGAGATAGTAAATCGAGGGCGATCGCAGATTCTTTCCGCACTTTTG
>JBOFTL010000842.1:0-6404 GCA_051652045.1 Microcoleus sp.
TCATCCACAGATATTACTTGCCAAGGTTCCCAATTCGGGGCATCGTCGTTGAGTTTGACGAAATCGCCAGGGTCGATTTTTAGGGTTGAATTGAAGTCGCGCTGTCTGATGCCGATCGCCTCGCGAGATTCCGCAACCAAATTTTTGAGCGGAGTATGTTGGTAGTTGAGGTCAACTTGGCGAAAGTCAATGGCGCCTGTCGGCTGAATTACCCAAATAAATAGTTCTTCTAAAAAAGATATCGAATATTCGACAAAAGTGGCATTTTGTGCTTTGGCAATTTCTCGAATTCGATCGAGATCCGGCGGATTAATATCGGGTATCGCAGTTGAATTAGCAGACAAATTAGCAGACAATCTAGTACCCAATAACTCGACAAAAGCCCGCGCGCGCGATCGCTCGGAAATTTCCAGGGCTTGTGCGATTTTTGACTGAGCAATTAAGGTTTTTTCCAAGTGGCGGTAACTTGCTGCTTGAGTTTCAAAAATAGATACTTTAAAGTTATCGCGATCGGCCAATCTTCCCCGCAGCGATTCCCAAATTACAATTGCATTGCCCAGGGCTGTTTCAGCTTCGGCAAAGTTTCCTGAGTCAAACAAAGCCAGTCCTAAGTTGTTGAGCGTTGCTCCTTCTGAGGCGATTTCGCCGAGATCGCGCGCGATTTCTAAACTCTTTTGGCTGTATTCGATCGCCCTTTGGCATTGTCCCAAACAGCGGTAAGCATTGCCCAAATTGCGCCAGGAAGTTATTAACCCCGATCGATCGGTCATTTCCTGCTGAATATTTAAAGCTTGCTGATAGAATTCGATCGCCCGCAAGTAATTCCCCATATCGCTGTAAGCATTACCCAGAGTTACTAAAGAATTAGCTTTCCCGTAACTGTTGTCAATTTGCTGCGCGAGATTCAGGCATTCCTGAGAATATTCGATCGCCCGTTGATGTTGCCCTAGGGAAACGTATGTCCGGGCTAAAGTATTTAAAGAGTTGACTTCTCTAAACAGAGAGCTTATCTTTCTGGCAATATCTAAAGATTGCTGGTGGCAGTCAATTGCCTGCAAGTATTCTCCTAGTGAATGATATGCGCTTCCTAAATTGCGCCAGGAAGTAGCTTCTGCGCGAAAGTTGTTGGTTTCTCGCGCGATATTTAGGCACTGCTGGTGGCATTCAATTGCTTGCAAGTATTCCCCCAGGGCATCGTAAATACTGCCCAAAGCACCTAGAGATTCAGCTTCTCCATGAATGTTGCCGATATCTCGCTGAATATTTAGCGACTGTTGGTGATAGTTAATTGCTTGCGAGTATTCCCCTAGCGAATTGTAAATATTGCCGAGATTGTTGAGAGAATCTGCTTCTCCGTAGCGGTTGCCGGTGTTTCTATGAATATTTAACGACTGCTGATAGTATGCGATCGCCTGCGAGTATCTTTCCGGGGAATTATCAGCATTGTCCCAGAAGGCATCTTGCGTGGGGCGCTGTTTTTCTTCTCTTTCGATCGTAATTTTATCTGGCACCGCAGTTGTTTTACTAATAGAGACATCGATCGAGCGATAAATTGATTCAACTTCTGCCGCAGAAATAACTTCTTTGTAAAGCCGAATATCCCCAATATTGCCTCGAAAAATACCTCCAAAATCGTCCGATCGCCTGCCAACAGTCAGGGGCATCTGATTGCTAAGAGAACCCTGGTTTGTTGTTGGTCTGAAACGCAAATTTACTTCCTTACCATCGACATAGCAACGCCCTCCATCGACTAGATCGCGATCGACTGTAATTACAACGTGATGCCATCGATCGTCGCTAACAATTGGTAAAGAAGAAAATTCTTTTTTCGTTCGGAAGTAACTGTTGATCCAATCTTTTTCATCCGCAATTTGCAAGTTAATTCTGCTTTGATAAATAAATAAAGACCAACCTCGCAGGGGACCAGAATTTTCAATTCGCTTATCGATAATCTTGACAATACCGTAATCTGACGTGCGAATCCACGCACAAATAGAAAAGTCTTCTGTGCCGATATCTAGTAAAGGAGTAACTGGGAAAGTAACGTAACCTCCATTCAGCAGCAAGCTTTGCTGCGGCTCGTTTTGTGATGGTTCAAAAATGCGGTAAACACTGTCAATTAGCTTTGCCGGAGGGAGACTCGGATCGTCGCTCGCGATGTTGCCTGCTGCATCAAATGACCAACGGGCGATCGG
This sequence comes from Microcoleus sp., assembly GCA_051652045.1. Classification (GTDB taxonomy): domain Bacteria; phylum Cyanobacteriota; class Cyanobacteriia; order Cyanobacteriales; family Microcoleaceae; genus Microcoleus. The sequence continues at coordinate 2,196 of JBOFTL010000842.1, forward strand.
TTTTGTATTGAAAGTGTTATAGATGCTTAATATCGGGTATTGCATAGTTACGCTCGATCGAATCATGCGTTTATTAAGTGCGATCGCCTTTATGTTAACGAAGTGCGATCGCCTTAAATAAATTCAACGTGCTTGTACATAGATTCATCCGTTTGAAACTCCCATACTTTCACAAGGGCTAATACAATTTCCCCGATTCTGCGTCGCCCTTGGTGACAATAAATAATTCCTGCGTGTTCCACCCCTTTACGATGAATCCTCAAAAAATCAGCATCGTAAGTGAATATTACCCGACCTTGAACTAAAGCAAAAGCCATCTGTTCTTCATCCGATGCACCTAAAAGCCTCACTTCCGGCGTCGTTGTCACATCTATACTTCTACGTCTTAAACCATCAGCAATTGCATTCTCAACGCTTTCATCCAAATGAAATCGAACTTTCTCTGTCATTTTTCTCTCCCTATCGGGGCATCTTAGAGGGAATTTCAGCCTGCATTTCCTTCACTAAATCTTCATCTTCCTGCATTTGCTGCCTGATTTCCTGAAAACGATCGTGATAATAAGCCAAAGCTGCATACACATCAGACAGCGTAATTATTGGATATCGAGAGACAATTTCATCAGGAGAAAGCCCCATCTGTTCGTGCCAAACAACGACATCCTGTACTCTGATTCGATGTCCTGCAATCCGCGGCCTACCGCCACATATACCAGGAGTAATTTCAATATGTTCAGTTATTACCAATTCCATAAGTTATTTCCGCGCTCGTATCGATCGGTACTGCCTTTAACTATTAGTTTAACACAATATCTCAAGTGGCTGCGATCGGGGCGATCGAAACATCGATCTGGTCGATTCATCTAAATGAAATCGGATGCGTTCACTCACCTCTAATTTCCCTCAGCTTTTCCTGCAGACGAGAGGGCGGATTCTGACGTTTCAACTCTTCCACAAAAGCATCTGATTCAGCAGTGCGACGGTCAATTTCTTCTCGATTATCGTAATAGTAAGTCATGGCTGCATGAACCGAAGCGGGTGACAAATTATAGTCCCTAGCAATTGCTTCGATCGACTCTCCCATATTCAGATACATCTGGGCAATTTGTGCTACAGAAATTCGATGACCCGCAATGCGCGGCTTACCGCCAAGCACTCCCGGTGTAATTTCAATATACTTTGTAGCAATAGATTGTTGGAACATAAAGCATTTAAGGCTCTTATTTGCTAATGTTTAGAGCTATTTAATCTTAGCACAAACAGACGAAGAACGATGCCATTATTTCAACAAAAGTGCGTTAAGCGTTGGCGCAGCCTGCGCGCACTTAGCTATCCTGTAGGTAATCGCCCTTATTCCATCATATCTATTTGTTGTAGTTCAAAAAGTGCGATCGCCTTTATGTTAACGAAGTGCGATCGCCTTAAATAAATTCAACCTGCTTGTACATAGATTTATCAGGTCAAGCATGGAGGTACAACTGATGCAGAGAATCTCTGCTTCGCTTTTACACTTCTACTGTTGAGTTATTGAGCGATTGCCTGACTCGATTCAATCTTTGTTGGCGAAGCTGTTCTGCTAGCATCGCATTAATCTCTCCTAATTCTAAGTTGACTTCTTGAACCTCCAAACGAGTGCGACGGAGGTTAGCTAGTAAACGTTTAGATGTTTCTGGATCGGGGATGCGCGGTTGTTTATTCATGGCAAGTTATATTCCATCTTAACTTCTTCAATACTACGCTCCAATGCCGGAATCCTTGCTTGGGTTCGCCCTATAGCTCGTTCTAGTAATTGTAGCATATCACTAGAAGCAACAGGTTGAGCTTGGGCAATTTGAAGCTGGATAGTAGATAGTTGAGAGTAGGAAGATTCAGCATTTTCGGCTGCACTTTTCATTTCATCTAGTGCCACAATCGTTGCCTCTGTCTCTCCAAACAGTTCAAAAATGGTTAATTCCAAGGCTAAAGCTTTATTAACAATGTTTAACGACTGCTGTTTTAATTGATTGATAATTTCAGTAGTTTCTGATGGTAAATCAGCCATATTTATACCCAATAACAATCTGCTATTATTAAAACATAACAGAGTGTACTTTAGCAACAGTGTCTATCTCCGTTTATCTAGTGCGATCGCCTTTATTTTAACGAAGTGCGATCGCCCTATTTTAATTAAGCTCATTTTTTTGTCAAGCAACCAGGACACGGCAGTGCCGTGTCCCTACAAATGGGATAATAAATATTGTTTTTAGGGACGCAACACCGTTGTGTCCTTTAGCTTCAATATTCTGCTTTCTTCCTTCAAATTGCCACAGTTTTTTTCAACCATTCAATCTCTGCTTCATCCAATACGGGCGCGAGTTTTTCCACTACGGTGTCGTGATAGTTATTCAACCATGCTAATTGTGCCTTTGACAGTCGATCGACCGCAATTAATTTGGTGTCAAATGGAATGTATGTCAGGGGTTCAAATCCGTACCAAACAGTATCGTTTTCTGAGGGCATTTCTTTAACAAGATACAGATTTTCGATGCGAATTCCGCCCCATCCCGGTTCGTAATATCCCGGTTCGATGCTGTTTACCATTCCGGCTTCTAGGGGATATTGAACGGATTTGCTGATGCCGTTTGGCCCTTCGTGGCCGCTTAGAAATGCGCCGACTCCGTGGCCCGTACCGTGTCCGAAATCGAGTTGTTCTTGCCACAAAGCAGCACGGGCGATCGCATCTAATTGCGATCCCGTTGTTCCTTTGGGAAATTGCTGCATCGCGCAGTTAATGTGCGCGATTAAAACAGTTGTATAACGATCGATTTGTTTGGGAGTTGGTTCGCCGATAATCAGGGTTCTCGTGTCGTCGGTAGTGCCTCCTAAATACTGCGCTCCCGAGTCTAAAAGCAGCATTTCTCGCGGTTTTAAACTCACTTCCGGGCTGGGGGTTCCGTAGTGGACGATCGAACTGTTTGCTCCCGCACCGGCGATCGTTCTAAATGTTAGGGTCTGAAAGTCTGTTTCTGCTCGGTAAAATTGTTCGATCGCTTCTTTGACATCAAATTCAGTTATTATCTTACCAGTTTCTAGCTGTTCCGTCAACCATTTTAAGGTCAGAGTTTTTGCCCGACTGGCTTTGAAATTTGCCGATCGCATTTGCTCGATTTCAATTGGATTTTTGCGAGCTTTCATGGCTTCGATCGGATTGCTCTCACAAACTATTTCTACAGCATTGGGATTGGCTTTTTGCCGATCTAAGATTAACTGGTACGTACCCGCTGTAGTGTGTTTCGGATCTAACAGTACCCGCGCTTTTTCGCACAAATTCACGCAAGTTTCTAAAGCCTGCGCGTAGTCTGCATAAGGCAGCAAAGTTACACCGGCAGGTAATTCTTGTTGAACTTCCGCAGGAACTCTTTCGGGATTGGTAAACAAATAAGCTGCATCGGAACTGACGATCGCGTAGGATATGAAAATGGGAATGTGGGGAATATCTGCACCGCGAAGGTTGAACAGCCATGCTATTTGATTGAGGTTGGTAATCGGCAGCACGTTGATATTAGCTTTTTGCATTTCCTCTCTGACTCGGACTAACTTTTCGGCTGCGGTTTCTCCTGTCAGGTGGACGGACAAGCTAAAGATTGGGGCTTTGTCGGTTTCGGGCAAATTTTCTGTTTGCGATCGCACTTTGTCTGCTAAATTTTCCGGTATCGGTACGAGTTCGATCGCGGCCTTAGCAAACTTTTTCTTCCAGCTTTTAAATTGATCTAGCGATACGGTAAAAGGATCGAAGCCGAAACGCAATCGATCGGAACTCTTGTTTTCTGAAACCAATTTTTCTAGAGTTTCAATTAACGTTAAATTTTCCGCCAAACCGAGTTTTGAAATTTGAATCAGCGCCGCATCTACCTGCAATTCTGCTTGCTCGTAATAGCGGGAATCTACAAACAGCCAAGCGGCATCTTTACCAACCAACAAATCGCCCGCAGAACCTGTAAAGCCGCAAATCCAAGCCCGCCGCTGTTTCGCCACCGGGACTGATAAATTTAAATGTTCGTCAATGGCGGGAATCAAATAGCAATCTAAATTGTAATTTGCCATCAAAGCGCGCAAGCCGCTAATTTTATCGGAAACTAATTGTTGAATTGTAGCGGATTTAACATTAGTTGCAACCATGTTTTAGCCTCCTAAAATTGCCTTCACACCTTTAACCAATCTGCGAATTCCTGC